>DASUVU010000288.1:0-9491 GCA_036378815.1 Agromyces sp.
TGCTCCCAGCGCCGCCGGAGGTCGGGGGCTCGCCGTTCGAGCTTCGACCTGAGGTGCGCCCACTCGAACGCGAGCTGGCCGGTCGTGACCGCGATCGGCGCCGCGGTTGCGAGCGGTTCACGGATCCGCTCGCGGGCGAAGCGGTATCCGCGGCGGTCGGCTTCGTCGGCGACCGCGGAGAGGTACACGCAGACGGCCGCCATCGGATCTTCCGTGCCGCGGAATCGCTCGAGCTGCGGATGCCGCGAGTACCCGCGGCCCGGTTCGAGGATCACCGCCTGCGCGAGCAGGCCCTCACGCCAGCACGCGGTCAACGCCTGCCGATCGAGGTACCGGGGATGGACCGACCACAGCCTCATCGGACGCCCTCCACGGATGCGGTCGCCGACGCCTTCTCGAGGATCCGGTTCGCCATGCCGTTGAAGATGACGCCGTGGAACGGAAGCAGGAGTAGCCAGTACAGCCGCCCTGCGAGGCCCTTCGGGAAGTAGATCGCCGTCTGGCGGTACCGGGAACCGCCGCCCGCGGCATCCGTCACCTCGAGTTCCAGCCAACCGCGGCCGGGCATCCGCATCTCGGCCCGCAGCCGCAGCCGCCGACCGCGTTCGATCGACTCGACCCGCCACACGTCGACGACCTCGCCGGTGTGCAGCAGGGTCGGGTGCCGGCGACCGCGAGCCATGCCCACGCCGCCGAAGATGCGGTCGATCCAGCCGCGGGCCGCCCACGCGAGCGGGAACGAGTACCAGCCGTTCTCGCCGCCGATCGATTCGATGACGGCCCACACGGCCGATGCGGGCGCGTCGCTGGTGCGCTCGCGAACGTCCGTGCGCACGGTGCTCCCGGCCCAGGACGGGTCGGTGGGCAGCGGATCACTCGGCGCGCCCGGAACCGTCGCGCTCTGCCAGCTCGTCTCGACCATCCCCTCCGCCTCGCGGGTGAGCGCGAGCCGAACTGCCTGCCGATACCTGAGCAGTCCGCCGGGCGGGACGGGGATGTAGCGGTCGATGTCGTGCTCCCCCACCACGCAGTCGTGCTGGAGCGAGGCGATGATGGGCACCGCGATCGACCGCGGCACCGGCGTCACCACGTTCACCCACTGCGCGGCGAGCCACGGCGTCAGCACCGGCAGGGCGGCGATGGGCCGCTGCCGCAGGCCGGCTTCCACCGCGTACCCGTTCATCATCTGGCCGTATCGCAGTACGTCGGGGCCACCGATGTCGAAGGTCCGGTTGACGTCGTCGGGCATGTCGACGGCGCCGACGAGGTACCGCAGCACATCGCGGATCGCGATCGGTTGGACGCGGTTGCGCACCCATCGCGGGGCGGGCATGTACGGGAGCACCTCGGTGAGATGACGGATCATCTCGAACGAGGCCGATCCCGAGCCGATGATCACGCCGGCCTGCAGCACCACGGCAGGCACGGCCGAGGCGAGGAAGATGTCGCCGACCGCCTTGCGGGACGTGAGGTGGCGCGAGAGCGCGACACCCTCGGGGTGCAGCCCGCCGAGGTAGATGATCTTCGAGACGCCGGCGCGCTCGGCGGCCCGGGCGAACATCGCCGCGTTGTCCTGCTCGGCACGCTCGAATGCGCCGCCCGCACTCATCGAGTGCACGAGGTACAGCGCCACGTCGATGTCGACCAGGGCGTCGGATGTCGCGGCCGCATCGTCGAGGCTGCCCTGCGCGATCCTCACGCGCTCTCGCCATGGCACGTCGAGCAGCTTGCTCGGGGTGCGGACGAACACCGTGACGTCGTGACCGGCATCGAGCAGTTGCGGCACCACGCGGCCGCCGACGTACCCGGTCGCGCCGGTGACGAGGACTCGGCGCCGGCTCACGCCGATCCGTTCCGGTCGGGCGACCTGTCGAGGATGGCGGCGAGCTGGTCGAGGAAGCGGATGACGATCTCGCGCTCCCCGGGTTCGAACGTCTCGGCGAGCCGCAGCATCCGTTGATGCATGGGACCGAGCGCGCGCCGAAGCCGCTCGTGAGCGCCCGGGAGCGTTCTGAGCAGCAGCGCCCGGCGGTCGGACGGGTGGCGCGACCGGGCGACGTACCCTCCGGCGATGAGCCGGCCGACGACCTTGACCGTCGCGGCAGTCGAGATGCCGAGGGCGCGCGACATCGCCGCACTCGTCGCGGGTCGACCCGACCGCTCGTGCTCGATGATCCAGCGGAGGGCGGCCAGGTCGGTGTCGCCCATGTCCATGTCGTCGCGGATGCGGCGACGCATCGCGGCCTCGGCCACCCGATGTCGCCGCACGCTCTCGAGCAGGGCGAGCGCCGAGTCATCCACCTGGCCGTACCAGTAGTGCTCGCCACTTCTCGAGTCGGTTCTTCCGCTGGGCATAGACCGATGCTATCGTCAGATCACTAACTTTGTTAGCGACATGCATAATACGGTTAGCGATCCACATGAAATGAACGGCGGGGGAACATGAAGACCATCGACGACATCGAGGACGAGGTCGTGCTGTTGAACGAGGAGGGCACTCCGATCGGGCGGGCACCGAAGAGCGCTGCGCACGGCCCCGACACGGCACTCCACCTGGCGTTCTCGTGCCATGTGGTGAACCCGCTCGGCGAAGTCCTCGTGACCCGCCGAGCGCTCAGCAAGCAGACCTGGCCGGGCGTGTGGACCAACTCGTTCTGCGGCCACCCGAAGCCGGCAGAGACGGTGATGGCCGCGGTGCGCCGGCGGGCCGACTTCGAGCTGGGCATCGACCTCGACCACATCGACCTGGCGCTCCCACTGTTCCGCTACCGCGCGACCGACGAGAACGGGATCGTCGAGAACGAGCTCTGCCCGGTGTACATCGCCACGACTGCCGACGAGCCCGATCCGAATCCGCGCGAGGTCGCGTCGCACATCTGGGTGACGCCCGATGCACTCCGTCGCGCGGTCGACGCGGCTCCGTGGACGTTCAGTCCATGGCTCGTGCTGCAGGTCCGCGAGCTGGAGTTGTTCCATGACTGACCTCGCCACCTCCACGGTCGACGAGGGGCTGCGCACGCTGTTCGCCGACGCCAGGGTCCGCGCCGGCGGGTACGGCGCCCACTACACCGCGCTGTGGGACGCGCTCGAGCACCAGATGGCCGGTGGCAAGCGCATTCGCCCTCAGCTCGTGAACGCCGCCTACGAGGGGTTCGGCGGATCCGACCAGGCACTGGTCGCTCGGGTGGCGATCGCGTTCGAGCTGCTCCACACGGCGTTCATCATCCACGACGACGTCATCGACGGGGACTTCGTTCGTCGAGGCCAGCCCACCATCGCCGCCCGGTTCGCACAGCGCGGGCGCGTGCACGGTGCCGACCACCGCAGAGGGCGGGAGTGGGGTGAGACCGCCGCCGTGCTCGCCGGTGACCTGGCGCTGAGCCTCGCGCACCGCGAGCTCGCCATGCTGCCCGTTCCCGAGACCCGACGCGGCGCACTCCTCGACGTGCTCGACCGTGCGGTGTTCGTATCGGCCGCCGGCGAGCTGGCCGATGTGGTGACCGCCGGCGCGCGTTCGCCCCAGCCGATGGAGCACGTGCTGGCGACGCTCGAGCACAAGACGGCCGTCTACTCCTTCGAGTGCCCGCTCACGGCCGGCGCGATCCTGGCGGGCGCCCACCCCGACTCGGTCGAGGCACTCGGGCGGTTCGGTCGCCTCGTGGGCGTCGCGTTCCAGATCACCGACGACATCCTCGGCGTGTTCGGCGACCCGGCGCTGACCGGCAAGTCGACGACCTCCGACCTTCGATCGGGCAAGCAGACCGCGCTCACCGCACACGCGGCCACGACCGACGCGTGGGGATTCATCTCGCCACGACTCGGCGATCCCGGGCTCGACGACGAGGGCGCCGACCTGCTGCGCACCGCCCTCGTCGACTGCGGTGCCCTCGACGCGGCACGGCGGCTCGCCGACGAGCACGTCTCGCTCGCACGGTTCGAACTCGATGCTGCCGAGCTTCCCGACACGTTGAAGAGCACGCTCGCCGATCTCGCCGAGCGCGCCGCGGAGCGCACGCGATGAACGACGACACCCGACTCCTCCGCCGCTACGATGCAGCCGCCGAGGCGAGCGCGGCCGTCGTGATCGGACGGTACTCGACCTCGTTCGGCGCCGCGGCGCGCCTGCTCGATCCGGGGTCGCGGCGACGCATCCGATCGATCTACGCCCTGGTTCGCGTCGCCGACGAGATCGTCGACGGCACGGCCCGTGAGGCGGGCGTCGACGACGACGAACTGCTCGGACTGCTCGACGGGCTGGAGGCCGAGACCGAGTCGGCGCTCCTGCGCGGGTACTCGACCAACCTCATCGTGCACGCCTTCGCGAGCACCGCGCGCGAGGTCGGCATCGGCACCCGGCTCACCCGACCCTTCTTCGCGTCGATGCGCCGCGACCTCGACCCCGCGCCGATGGAGGCCGCCGAGGTGGCACCGTACATCCACGGGTCCGCCGAGGTGGTCGGGCTGATGTGCCTGGCGGTGTTCCTCGTCGACGAACCAGCGGATGCCGCACGGCGCGCGCGGCTCGACGAGGGCGCCGCGCATCTCGGCGCCGCATTCCAGAAGATCAACTTCCTTCGCGACTTCGCCGTGGACTGGCAGCAACTCGGGCGCAACTACTTCCCGTGGGTGGATCCCGACGCGTTCACCGAGGTCGACAAGGCACTCATCCTCGACGACATCGATCGCGATCTCGCGATCGCCCGACGGAGCATCCCCGAATTGCCAAGGCGTACCCGGCCGGCCGTGGCCGCGGCGCACGGGCTGTTCGCACAGCTCGCACGGCGATGCCGCAGCACGCCGGCGGAGCAGCTCATGGCCACCCGCATCCGCGTACCCGACGGTGAGAAGCTCGCCATCGCGGTGCGATCGGCCATCACGTCGGGCGCGGTGCGACGATGAGCGGTGCGACCCCCGGCGGTGCGACCCCGAGCGGCGGAACCCCGAGCGGTGCGACCCCGGCTGACGGCTCCGACCGCACCGTGGTGATCGGCGGTGGCATCGCCGGTCTCGCCACCGCCGCGCTGCTGGCGCGCGACGGGCACCGAGTGACACTGCTCGAGGCGCGAAGCGCGCTCGGAGGACGAGCCGGCTCGTGGGAACGCAACGGCTTCCGCTTCGACACCGGCCCGTCGTGGTACCTCATGCCCGAGGTCTTCGACCACTTCTTCCGGTTGTTCGGCACGAGTGCCGACGAGCAGCTCGAGCTCGTGCGGCTGGATCCCGGCTACCGCGTCTACGGCGAGGGCTATCCCCTGCCCATCGACATCCGCGCCACTCGCGCCGAGAACGTCGCGCTCTTCGAGTCGGTCGAGCCCGGAGCCGGAGCCGCGCTCGAGCGGTACCTCGACTCCGCGGCATCCACGTACGACATCGCCCGGCGACGGTTCCTCTACACGAACTTCGACGACCCTCGGGCGTTCCTCGCACCCGAAGTGCTTCGCGGCGCCGGGCGCCTCACGCGCCTGCTCGCCACGCCGCTCGACCGCTTCGCCGCTCGGTCGGTCGCCGACCGACGCCTGCGGCAGGTGCTCGGGTATCCGGCTGTGTTCCTCGGGTCGTCGCCGGATGCCGCGCCGGCCATGTACCACCTCATGAGCCACATGGATCTCGAGCAGGGCGTGCTCTACCCGCGGGGCGGCTTCACCGAGCTGATCCAGCGGATCGCGGCGATCGCCGAGCGATCCGGCGTCGAACTGGTCACGGATGCCGCGGTCGAGGCGATCGACGTCACCGACGCCCGGTCGCCGGTCGTGACGGGCGTGCGGTATCGCGAGTCCGACGGAACCCTCAGGCACCTCGCGGCGCACCGGGTCGTGTCGGCCGCCGACCTGCATCACACCGAGACCCGGCTGCTGCCGACGCACGCGCAGACCTACCCCGAATCGTGGTGGGAGCGCCGAACCTCTGGCCCCGGCGCTGTGCTCGCCATGCTCGGCGTGCGCGGCCAGGTGCCGGGGCTCGCCCACCACACGCTCTTCTTCACCGAGGACTGGAGCGAGAACTTCGACCAGATCTTCGGCGACGACCCGCGCATCCCCGATCCGGCGTCGTTCTACGTGTGCCGGCCGAGTGCGAGCGACCCCGCGGTCGCGCCGCCCGGGGATACGAACCTCTTCATCCTCATCCCGGTTCCGGCCGACACGTCGATCGGCCGCGGTGGCATCGACGGCACGGGCGATCGGCTCGTGGAGGAGGCCGCGGATCGCGCGATCGCCCGCATCGCCGACGCGACCGGAACCCCCGACCTCGCCCGCCGCATCGCCGTCCGACGCACCATCGGGCCCGCCGACTTCGCCGATGACCTCAACTCATGGCAGGGCGGCGCGCTCGGACCCGCGCACACCCTTCGGCAGAGCGCGTTCCTGCGTGGCACCAATCGCTCTCGGCGGGTGCGCGGACTGTACTATGCCGGCGGGTCGAGCGTGCCGGGTGTCGGGCTGCCGATGTGCCTCATCAGTGCCGAGAACGTGCTCAAGCGGGTGCGCGGCGACCGTACGGCCGGTCCGCTGCCCGAGCCACCCGTCGACGCGACACTCACGGCCACGCCGGACTCGGGCTCCACCCTCGAGTTCGAGGGGCACCACGGATGACGGGATTCGCCTACCTCGGCGCGCTCCTCGTCGCGATCGCCGCGATGGCGCTCATCGATGCACGGTGGCGGCTCGCATTCTGGCGTGCACCGGGGGCGGCGGCCGCGGCCGTCGGCGCCGGCACGGTGCTGCTCCTGCTCTGGGATGTCGTCGGCATCGGGTTCGGCGTCTTCTTCCGCGGCGACTCCGAGTTCGCGACGGGCATCGTGCTGGCTCCCGAGCTCCCCATCGAGGAACCCGTGTTCCTCACGTTCCTCTGCTACCTGACGCTGGTCGCGGTGCTCGGGGCCGAGCGCGCGCTCGCCTCGCGGGACGCGACCGCGTCGCGTGACACGCTGCCGTCGAGTGACGAGACGGATGCCGCGAGCCGGCCGCATCGGGGGCATGCGTGACCTACGCCCTCATCTGCCTGCCGTTCCTGGCCGTCGCCGTCGTGATCGCCGTGATCGCGAGCCGCCGGATGACGGCCCGCGAACGCCGCAGGCGCTGGATCGCCACGGCCATCGCGGCCGCGATCCTGCTCGCACTCACGGCCCTCTTCGACTCGCTGATGATCGCGGCCGGCCTCTTCGGCTACGCCGACGGCACTCGGCTCGGACCGACGGTCGGACTGGCGCCCGTCGAGGACTTCGCGTATCCGATCGCGGCCGTGCTGATCGTTCCGGCCGTGTGGACCCTCGTGCGCCGGCGAACCCTGGAGCGGGTCCCTCGTGACGAGCGAGCGCCTCGTGCGGGGTGAACCCATCGTGGAGACTGGGACGGTGACTCGCGCGGCGCCCAATCCGGTTGCGCAGATCGTGCTGTCGTCGCGACCGGTGAGCTGGATCAACACGGCGTTCCCGTTCGCCGCCGCGTACCTGCTCACCACGGGCAGCGTCGACGCCCTGTTCGTGGTGGGAACGATCTTCTTCCTCATCCCTTACAACCTCCTCATGTACGGCGTGAACGACGTGTTCGACTACGCGTCGGATCTGCGCAATCCGCGCAAGGGCGGCGCGGAGGGCGCGCTGCTCGAACCCCGGCTCCATCGGGCGGTGGTGTGGGCGGGCATAGCGACGGCCACCCCGCTCGTCATCGCGATGCTCTGGCTCGGCGGCACGCGGCATCCGTCGTCATGGCTGGTGCTGGCCATCAGCCTGTTCGCGGTGTTCGCGTACTCGGTGCCGGGGCTGCGATTCAAGGAGCGGCCGGTGCTCGACTCGATCACCTCGAGCACGCACTTCGTGAGTCCCGCGGTCTACGGCCTGGCGGTGGCCGGCGCCGAGCCGACACCCCAGCTCGTCGCGCTGATCGCCGCGTTCTTCTGCTGGGGCATGGCGAGCCACGCGTTCGGTGCCGTGCAGGACGTCGTGCCCGATCGCGAGGCGGGCATCGCGTCGATCGCCACGGCCTTCGGCGCGCGCGCCACCGTGCGGATCGCGCTCGGACTCTGGGTCGTCGCGGGCCTGCTCATGCTCCTCACGGCATGGCCGGGCCCGCTCGCCGCGGTGCTCGTCGTTCCGTACCTGGCGGCGGCGTGGCCGTATCGATCGGTGGGCGATGCCGAGTCGGGCCGTGCGAACGGCGGCTGGCGGTGGTTCATCGTGGTGAACTACGGCGTCGGATTCCTCGTCACGATGCTGCTCATCTGGTGGGCGTTCCTGCAGTCGTAGCCGAACGCCGCGTCCCGCTGTCGGTGGGCCGTCGTACCCTCGGACCCATGGACGAGCGCACGCGTGGTCGCGAGCTCCTGGCCGAGGTCGCGAGCGAGCTGACGGCGAGACCCGACGTCGGCGTCGGACGAATGTTCGGCTCCGAGGGCTACGCCGTACGCGGCAAGCTGTTCGCGTTCGTCGCGAGCGACGGACGGCTCGTCGTGAAGCTCTCCGAGGGTCGCATTCACGAGCTCGGGCTCGACAACATGGTCATGCGCGGCCGCCCCATGCGGGAGTGGGCCGCCGTTCCGTACGATCGGGGCGCCGGCGAGTGGGGTGCGATCACCCGTGAGGCGCATGCGTTCGTCGACTCGATCACGCCCTGAACGGGTGCTGGTCCGCGTTCGCGTATCGACGCGGCATCCGTCGATCACACCGGGCGCGCTTCGCGCAGGTGCACCCGCTCGCCCTGGGTGCTGAGCAGGTTGATGATCTCTGCCGGCTCGAGTGACGCCGACGCGCTGCCGTGCGGGATGCGCGTGTCGAACTCGGCGGCCTCGCCCGGCCCGAGCACGATCTCCTCGTCGCCGAGGGCGAGGCGCACGCGGCCGCTGAGCACGTAGATCCAGTCGTACCCCTCGTGCGCCCCCCGCTCGACCGGTCTGTCGGGCGCATGCCCGGGCAGCACGATCTTGTACGCGCGCACATCGGGGTTGCTGCGGGTCAGGGGGATGATCGCGCGACCCTCGCGGAAGAACGGCTTCGGGTGCACGCGCGGGTCGGCGATCTGCGGGGCGCCGACGAGGTCGTCGAGGCTGGCGCGATAGACCCCGGCGAGACGGATCAGCAGGTCGAGCGTCGGGCGGCGCCCACCCGACTCCAGCCGCGAGAGGGTGCTCACCGAGATGCCGGTGGTGGCCGAGACCGCGGCCAGCGTCAACCCGTGCTCGGTGCGCAGCGCCCGCAGCCGGGGACCGATCGCCTCGAGCACGTCGTCGAGCGGCGGGGCGTCGTCGGTCTTTGCCATACCGGCAACGGTACTTGTCGCGACGGCACGGCGGGAGGACCGTGGCGACATGAGCGAATACGACGTCGTGGTGGTCGGTGGAGGAGCAGCCGGGCTGAGCGGTGCCGTGGCCCTGGCGCGGTCACGGCGCACGGTCCTGGTGGTCGACGCGGGCCGGCCGCGGAACGCGCCGGCGGACGGCGTGCACAACTACCTGGGCCGGGAGGGCGCCCGCCCCGCCGACCTGGTGGCCGACGGGCG
>DASUVU010000289.1:0-2055 GCA_036378815.1 Agromyces sp.
CGTCGGGGTACTGCCACAACCGCCGGAAGCCGAGCGTGAGCACGCGCGAGCGAACCGGGTGCGCGGGCAGCTCGCACAGGATGTACCCGGCGCCGAGCCCGCCGCCGACGCCGAGGACCATCGCCTCGGTCAGCGGCTCGCCAGTGTGCGGCGCGACCACGCCGAGGTGTGCCAGCACGTTGGCGAACGCCGCGGCGTCGCCATCGATCCCGCCCCGGAACTCCCAGGACGGATCGGGGTCCGCGACATGGCGCCGGGCGACGGTGTAGGCCTCACCCGTCTTTCGCATGCGTTCGCGGACGAGCTGCTTGAGGTGCTTGCGAGCGGTCATGATTCGGTTCCTCCACCCGGCGTCGGGCCCGGACTCCACGCGACCGCGGCCCGCCGGAACGGGAACGGGGAACTGCTCGCTCACTCCCCAGAGGACATCGATCCCCTCTGCCTCCGCATCGTCGGCCGGCGTGGACGGCCGATCAGGAGGTCCGGCGCTGGGAACCCGCCGTGCCGCGAGCATATCGCGACGCGGTGGGGATGACCACCGTCGATAGGCTTGCTGGGCACGCCGAGACGAAGGACCATCGATGCCAGCAGCGAACCTCACCCGAATCGAGGCCGAGGAGCGCGCCGCAACGGTGAGCTCGCCCGAGTACGAGGTCGTCCTCGACCTCACGGGCGACGACGAGCGGTTCCGCAGCGACACGACGGTACGGTTCGCGGCGACCCCGGGAGCGTCCACGTTCATCGAGGCCTCCACCGAGACCATCCACGAGTTGACGCTCAACGGACGGGCGCTGGATCCGGCTGTCGTGTGCGACGGAACGCGCATCCGGCTCGACGACCTCGCAGCCCGGAACGAACTGCGCGTCGTGGCCGACGCCCGCTACACCAACACGGGTGAGGGCCTCCACCGTTTCGTCGATCCGGTCGACGAGGCGGTCTACCTCTACACGGAGTTCGCCGTGGCGGAGGCGAACCGGGTCTACGCGGTCTTCGATCAGCCCGACCTGAAGGCATCGGTGCGATTCACGATCACCGCGCCGGCGCACTGGCAGGTGCTCAGCAACGCGCCGACGCCCGAGCCGACGGCGGTCGCCCCTTCGACGGGCATGGCGACGGATGCCGCCACGTGGGCCTTCGAGACCGGGCCCGTGATCTCGAGCTACATCGTCGCGGTGATCGCCGGGCCGTATTCGGCGTGGCACGGCACGGCACGCAGCATCGACGGTCGCGACGTGCCCCTCGGCCTCTACACTCGCGCATCGCTGGCGCAGTACGCCGAACCAGAGGTCATGTTCGAGACCGTGCAGGCCGGACTCGCGTTCTACGAGCAGGCGTTCGGCGTGGCCTACCCGTACGGCAAGTACGACCAGATCTTCGTGCCCGAGTACAACTGGGGCGCCATGGAGAACGTCGGCGCCGTGACATTCAACGAGTCGTACCTGTTCCGCTCCCGGGTCTCCGACGCCAGGCGCGAGCAGCGGGCGATCGTCGTGCTGCACGAGCTCTCGCACATGTGGTTCGGCAACTCGGTCACCATGAAGTGGTGGAACGACCTGTGGCTCAACGAGTCGTTCGCCACCTGGGCGTCGACCCTCGCAACGTCGCGGGTCACCGAGTTCACGGGCGTGTGGGCGACGTTCGCGAGCGACGAGAAGACGCACGCGGCCGAGCAGGACCAGCTGCCGTCGACGCATCCGATCGTCGCCGAGATCGACGACCTCGCCGACGTCGAGGTGAACTTCGACGCGATCACGTACGACAAGGGCGCGTCGGTGCTGAAGCAGTTGGTCGCATGGGTGGGCCTCGAGGCGTTCCAGCGCGGGGTGGGCGCCTATCTCACCGCGCACGCGGGCGGCAACGCCACGCTGCGCGACCTGCTCGACGAGCTCGAGCGGGCGAGCGGTCGCGAGCTCACCCGCTGGTCGCAGCTGTGGCTGGAGACGGCGGGGGTGAACACGCTGCGAGCGATCGTCGAGACGGACACGTCGACCGAGCCCGGTGGACCCTTCAGGGGCACGATCACCTCGGCCCGCGTCGAGCAGACCGCGAACCCGA
>DASUVU010000290.1:0-8628 GCA_036378815.1 Agromyces sp.
TGCCTGCGGTACTCGTTCTCACCCTGCCTGATCACCGCATCGAGTTCGAGTTGCTTGGTGCGGGCCTCGTTCTTCGCCCGTTCGAGCTGCAGATCGCGTTCGCCCCCTTGAGGAGCCGAATTACGTTCGTCGTCAAGGGGCGGCACACGTTCGTCTTCGGTCGGCCGCGCATCCAGTTTCGCCCTGATCGAACTGACGAGCCGGATCTCCATCACGCGGAGAATCACGCCGAAGGCGATGATCGCGAACCCCGCGCCGACGCAAGCCCAGGCAATTTCATTCACGCCGCCCCCCTCAGATAGCGCGATCTTCATTGCTGAGATGACCTGACAGGACTGTCGAGCCACACCATACGCCCGATTCGCGAGCACAGCCAGACGTTCCATCGGCTGGCTGACCAACGTGCCACGCATCGTTCCGGGGCGTCGATTACCGACGCCGCTGACGATCTCGCGCGGCGTGACCATCGGGCTGTCGTCGGGCCCTCTGGCTCTCGTACGCTACAAGGGCAGCAGCGTCGCGGACGGAGGAGACGGATGGCAGACCGACACCCGATCTTCCGGACCAGCTTCGCGAAGATCTACCCGTTGTACGTGCAGAAGGCCGAGCGCAAGAACCGCAGCAGGCACGAGGTCGACGAGGTCATCCGATGGCTCACCGGGTACGACGACGGCGGGCTGGATCGTGCCATTGCCGATGGCGTCGACCTGGAGGGATTCTTCGCGGATGCCCCGGGCATGAACCCGCGCGCTTCGCTCATCACCGGCGTGGTCTGCGGCGTCCGGGTGGAGGAGATCGAGGATCCCCTCATGCAGAAGATCCGCTACATGGACAAGCTCATCGACGAGCTCGCTCGCGGGAAGAAGATCGAGACGATCCTGCGGGGTTCCTGATCGTCGCCACGCCGATCTGGCGATGACGCGTCGCCGCGGTGCTACCGGCACGGCTACCTCGCCTGGCGCACCATCCGGATCTCGCGTACCCCGTCATCGACCTGCACCGTGCCGTCGGAGGCGAACCCGTGCTTGCGATAGAACGCCTGCGCCCTGGGGTTCGGATCCGCGACCCACAGCGCCACCGACTCGTGGGGCGCGACGACCGCGTCGAGGAGGGCCGCCCCGACTCCGGCGCCGTGATCCGCTGCGAGCACGTACAGCACGTAGAGCTGCAGTCCCCACCCGGGCTCGGAATTCTCGGACGGGCCGGCCATGGCGACCCCGATCACCGCGCCGTCACGCTCGGCGAGCGCGGTGCGATGGGCGCGGAAGCGCTCGTCGGTGAGAAGGGCGACCCAGAACCGTTCTCGTGCGGCGACGAGCCCCGGGTCGTCGAGCACGCGGTCGGGCATCACGCCGCGGTACGTCTCGTGCCACGACTGCATGTGCATTCGTGCCATGGCAGCGGCGTCCTCGACGCGGGCAGGGCGGACCGTGAAGTCCATGAGTGAATGCTACTCAGGGCGCTTGCGCGAATACAGGTGGGGGGTATACAGTCGTTCCTGTTTCACATACCCCCTACTGGTATCAACGAGGAGAATCATGTCAACGACGGAATTCACGGTGACCGGTATGACGTGCGGGCACTGCGAGATGTCGGTCCGAGAAGAGGTCGAGCAGCTCGGCGGTGTCTCGACGGTCGACGTGTCGGCCGCGAGCGGGCGACTGGTGGTCTCGGCAACAGCTCCGATCGATGACGCCGCCGTGATCGCCGCCGTCGAGGAGGCCGGCTACCGGGCCGAGCGGGTCTGAGATGCGCGCCCCACTCCGGCTCGGCCTGTTCGCAGCGGCGCTGCTCGGCGTCTTCGTCGTCGCGTTCGGCGGCGGCCGCATGCTCGTTCCGTCGTCGGCGGCAGACGGCTTCGACGACGAGCCGGGCGAGCACGCGGCATCCGGCCACGACGGCGGATCAGCGGATGCCGCACCCGCGGCTTCGGCGGTGAAGGGCGTGGTCTCCAGCGAGAACGGGTACTCGCTGGCGGATGTCTCGGCGCCCGCGCGCGTCGGCGAGCCGGGCGTGCTCGCGTTCACGCTGACGGGGCCCGACGACGCCCCGGTCACCGAGTATCTCACCCAGCACGAGAAGGACCTGCACCTCATCGTGGTGCGCACGGATGGCGCGGAGTTCCGGCACGTGCACCCCACCCTCGGTGACGGCGGAAGATGGTCGATCCCGTGGACGTGGACCGCGGCGGGCGGCTACCGGCTCTTCGCCGACTTCGTGCCGCGAGCGCTCGACCAGGGCCTCACGTTGACCACGTCACTGCAGGTCGAGGGCGACGTCACGTCCGCGGTGGTGCCACCCGCGATCACGGTCGTCACGACGGGCCCCTACGAGGTCACGATGCACGGCGAGCTCGTCGCGGGCGCGGCATCCGACCTCACGTTCTCGGTCACCCGAGACGGCGCGCAGGTCGCGCTCGAACCGTACCTCGGCGCGAACGGGCACCTGGTGGCGCTGCGCACGGGCGACCTCGCCTACCTGCACGTACACCCCGAACACGGTGATGCGACGGATGCCGCGACGGTGTCGTTCGCCGCAGAGGTTCCGACGGTCGGCGGGTACCTGCTCTACCTCGACGTGAAGATCGACGGACAAGTGCACACCGCGGCATTCGCCGCGAACGCAGCGAGAGCGGCCTCACCCGGTGAGCCCGGATCGCAGCACCCCGACGCCGACACCCACGCCGGCACCGACCCCGGGCACGGGGACTGAGCGCATGACCGACACCACGGCATCGACCCGACGGGTCGACCTCGACATCGGCGGCATGACCTGCGCGTCGTGCGCGATGCGCATCGAGAAGAAGCTGAACCGGCTCGACGGGGTCAGCGCCACCGTGAACTACGCCACGGAGCAGGCTCGCGTGGAGGCGCCGGCGGGCTACGACCCGGCCGATCTCATCGCCGAGGTCGAGAGGGCCGGGTATACGGCGGTGCTTCCGGCCCCGCCCGACGAGGCGGTCGACGGCGAGCCGAGGGATCCCCGCGATGACGAGGTGCGGTCGCTGCGCACTCGCCTGCTCGCGAGCGTGGTGCTCACGATTCCGGTCATCGCGATGTCGATGATCCCGGCGCTGCAGTTCACGTACTGGCAGTGGCTGTGCTTCGCGCTCGCTGCTCCGGTCGTGCTGTGGGCCGCCTGGCCGTTCCACCGTGCCGCGCTGGTCAACCTTCGTCACGGCGCCGCGACGATGGACACGCTCGTCTCGGTCGGCACCATGGCGGCCCTGCTGTGGTCGGCCTGGGCGCTCTTCCTCGGCACAGCCGGGACGCCCGGCATGACGCATCCGTTCGAGCTGACCATCGCGCCATCCGATGGGGCGTCGAACATCTACCTCGAGGTGGCGGCGGGCGTGACGATGTTCGTGCTGGCCGGGCGCTATTTCGAGAAGCGCTCCAAGCGGCGGGCCGGCGCTGCCCTGCGGGCGCTGCTCGAGCTTGGGGCGAAGGATGTCGCGGTCCGCCGCGACGGAGTCGAAGTGCGGGTCCCGCTCGAGCAGCTCGGCGTGGGCGACGAGTTCATCGTGCGCCCAGGCGAGAAGATCGCGACCGACGGCGTGGTCGTGGACGGCCGCAGTGCCGTGGACGCATCGCTGCTGACGGGGGAGTCGGTTCCGGTGGAGGTCGAAGCGGGCGACACGGTCATCGGGGCGACCGTCAACGCCGGCGGCCGGCTCGTCGTTCGAGCCACCCGCGTCGGCTCCGATACGCAGCTGGCGCAGATGGCCAGACTCGTCGAGGACGCGCAGTCGGGCAAGGCCGAGGTGCAGCGACTCGCCGACCGCGTCTCGGGCGTGTTCGTGCCGATCGTGATCGGCATCGCCGTCGCCACGCTCGGGGCATGGCTGGGCGGCGGCTTCCCCGCAGCGGCGGCGTTCACGGCCGCCGTCGCGGTGCTCATCATCGCGTGCCCGTGCGCCCTCGGGCTCGCAACGCCGACCGCCCTGCTCGTCGGCACGGGCCGCGGCGCGCAGCTCGGCATCCTGATCAAGGGTCCCGAGGTGCTCGAGCAGACCCGCCTGGTCGACACGATCGTGCTCGACAAGACGGGCACCGTGACCACCGGCGCCATGACCCTGACCGGCGTGCACCCGGCCGTCGGCACGAGCGAGCGCGACGTGCTCCGCTACGCCGGCGCGGTGGAGGAGGCATCCGAGCACCCCATCGCCCGGGCGATCACCATCGCGGCGGCCGAGCGGACCGGCGCCCTGGCCGAGGTCGAGTCCTTCTCCGCGCTCGAGGGTCGCGGAGTGCAGGGTGTCGTCGACGGTCATCTCGTGGTGGCCGGCCGCGACATCCTGCTCGGGGAGTGGTCGATCGACCTGCCCGACGAGCTCGAGGCCGCGGTGCGCGACGCCGAGCTGGCGGGGAGCACCGCCGTGCTGGTCGCGTGGGACGGCGCCGCACGCGGCGTCCTCGTCGTGGCCGACCGCATCAAGCCGACGAGCGCCGAGGCGATCGAGCAGTTCCGCCGCCTCGGCCTCTCCCCCGTGCTCCTGACCGGCGACAACGCCGCCGTCGCCCGTGATGTCGCGCGTCAGGCCGGGATCGACGAGGTGATCGCCGAGGTCCTGCCGCACGAGAAGGTCGACGTCGTCGCACGCCTGCAGGCCGAGGGCAGGGTCGTCGCGATGGTCGGCGACGGCGTGAACGACGCCGCGGCGCTCGCCCGGGCCGACCTCGGTCTTGCGATGGGCACCGGAACGGATGTCGCGATCGAGGCCGCCGATCTCACCCTCGTGCGCGGCGACCTCCGCGCGGCGGCGGATGCGATCCGCCTCTCGCGGCGCACGCTCGGCACCATCAAGGGCAACCTGTTCTGGGCGTTCGCGTACAACGTCGCCGCCATCCCGCTGGCTGCGTTCGGCCTGCTGAACCCGATGCTCGCGGGCGCGGCGATGGCCTTCTCGAGCGTGTTCGTCGTCACGAACAGCCTTCGCCTGCGCACGTTCCGGTCGGGCATCCGCACGGAATGACCCGACCCGACTCCGATGCGGCCCCTGCGGCCTCGTCAGTGGTCGTCCTCATCCCACTTCGTGCCCTCGATGTCGCCGCGAAGCGTCCCGGTCACGTCGTCGACGGCTGCGCCGACCGTGGGGGCGAATCGCTCGGGCGGGAACCGGCCGCCCAGTCCGTACTCGCGGAGCACGTCGATCACCGGGTCCTTCATCTCGGCGATGACCAACCGGATACCGTGCGAGGCGAGGTAGTCATCGAGCTCGACGAACTCGTCGATGGCCGTGGTGTCGATGTCGGTGATCGGCTCGGCCGCGAGGATCACCGTGCGGATGCCGGGACCCGCCGCCTTCACGCGCGACCGGACCCAGTCGTCGAAGATGCCGCCATTCGCGAAGAACAGTGGCGCGTCGAAGCGGACGATCACGACCCCCGGGATGCGCTCTCCCTCGGGATACCGGGAGAGGTCGTGGTAACCCCTCAAGCCGGTCACTCGCCCGAGCTCGGCTCGATACGGCCGCCAGGCGCGGTTCACGAACGCGATGAGCGATAAGGCGATCGCCACTCCGATGCCCTGGATCACGCCGAAGACGAGCACGCCGACGAACGCGGCCAGCGACAGGATGGCGTCCATCCGGTCCATCCGGAGCAGGCGAACGAAGCCGGGCACGTCGACGAGCCGCGAGGCGGCCACGATCACCACCGCGGCGAGCGCCGCAGAGGGAAGGTACGCCGTCAGGCCGGGGACGAGCAGCATGAACGCGATGATGAGCACTGCACCGACGACCCCGGTCAGCTGCGACTTCGCACCCGCCTGCTCGGCGACGGGCGTGCGCGACGACGACGCCGACATCGGGAACCCGCTCAGGAGGCCGGTGGCGATGTTCGACACCCCGATCGCGGCCATCTCCTGGCTGCCGTCGACCGTCTCGCCGCGGCGCGCGGCGAAGATGCGCGAGAGCACGGCCGTGTCGGTGAACGCGATGAGGGCGATCCCGAGGGCGGGGATCGCGAGCTCCGCGACATCCGACCACTGGAGCCCGCCGAGCGCGGGCCTCGGGAGTCCGCGGGGAAGCGCTCCGACCACCGGGAGGCGCTCGGCCAGCCCGAGGATCCACACCAGCGCGGTCGCGACGACGACGGCCACGAGCACGCCCGGCACGGGCGACTTCAGCCAGGTCAGGCCGACGATGACGACGAGACATCCGACGCCGAATGCGACCGCGAGCGGCTGGATCTGGCCGCCGGCGACGCCCGCGAAGATCGCCGTGGACTCCTCGATCAGTGAGTCGCCCTCGACCGAGAACCCCAGCAGCTTCGGCACCTGCGAGACGATCACGATGACGGCGATCGCGTTGAGGTACCCGACGCGAATCGGCTTCGACAACAGGTCGGTCACGAATCCCAGCCGCAGGAGCCCGCCGGCGAGCAGCACGACCCCGACCATGATCGCGAGCAGGCCGGCGAGTGCGACGGCTCGCGACTCGTCGCCGAGCGCCAGGGGCAGGACCGCCGCCGCGATGATCGGTGCGAGCGCCGAATCGGGGCCGACCACGAGGATCTTCGACGGTCCGAACACCGCGTACACGAGCATCGGCACGATCGTGGCGTACAGCCCGGTCTCGGGCGGAAGGCCCGCGACTTCCGCGTAGCCCATGCCCGCCGGGATGAGCAGGGCCGTCAGCGCCACGCCGGCGCGCACGTCGGACCAGAGCCACGCGCGCCGATAGTGCAGCGCCGTGTCGACGCCGGGCGGCACCAGCCACTGCCGGATGGGTTTCGCGGCCATCATCGACCCTCCGCGGTCCATCATCGCCGATCGAGCATGCGGTCGGCGATGACGCCGATGATGGGGTCGGATGCCGCGGTCAGCCCCTCGGATTCGAGCGGAGGCCGCCGGTCATTCGATCACGCGGTGCGGAAGAACTCGTTCGCCTTCTCGCTGAAGAGCAGCACGAGGCCGACGATCGCCAGCAACGCGGAGATGATCGCCGACCAGAGTTGGCCTGGCGCCGCGAACATCGTGATCACCGCGGAGATCAGGTTCAGCGCGAACACGACTGCCGCCACGATGCGGGCGGTGTTGTTGCCTCGGAGCAGGCCCACGCCGACCGCGATGGTCAGGATGCCGATGATGATGCTGAACCACGCCGCCCACATGACGGGCGCAGAGTCCTCGGCGGCGCCCCCGACGAGCAGCAGGATGCCCGTGATGAGCGTGAGCACGCCGTTGATCCAGGCGATGATGGCGACGAGGGTGACCCCTCCTGGGCGCGGACCGGCCACGATGGCTCTCCTTCGAACGTTGGACGCGATGCCACACCGTACCGCTCGGGCACGGCGGCGGCATCACACAATTCGAGTGAGATCCCTCCGGTTGGACGGGCGCTCTCGGCTCGGGCAGCTCACTCGCTCCGCGTGGGATGAGTACGGTGAGGTCATGCCAGACGAGCTGCGACGAGGCGAGCCGACGGCCGTGCCGTCGTCGGTCGAGCTCCCCGAGGGGCGCCAGCTCGCCGTGACGTGGAGCATCCCCGACCGGTTCGGGGGAATGACGTCGGCCATGCTGCATCGCTCTCGCGCGTTCGTCCGGCTCGCCGGCCGCGACGTCGACGTGGTGACGTTCGACACCCGTCCCGACTACGCCTCGGTGCGCGAGCGTCTCGCGGCCGCGGGCGAGATCGTTCCCGGCATCCGGCTGCACAACCTCTACGACGACCTGCGGGCGGGTTGGACTGGCGAGCTGCCGAGCCAGGCGCCGACGCAACCACCCGAGCCGGCGGCGAACGCCCGCCTCGAACCGGTCGATCACGACCGCACCATCATGACCACCGCCCCTGATGGGGCCGAGCTGCGGATGCACGAGCTCGTCGACGGCGGCGAGGTCGTGGAACACCTGCGTGTCGACGGATCCCTCGCGGTGCGCGTGGAGCGAGCCGACGGGAGCAACCGAATCATCGCGTACGCCCCCGACGGCCGCGCGACGCGGGTCTGGACCTCCGCGTGGTCGTGCTATGCCGACTGGCTCGACCACGTCATCGGCGGCGAACCCGCCTTCGCCATCGTCGACAGCAAGACGATCGCCCGATTCATGGCGGAATACCGTCGCCCGAACGTCACCTCGGTGCACGTCGTGCACAGCTCGCACCTCGAGGGACCCGACCGTCCGTTCGGCCCGCTGCGCCAATCTCGCGAACCGGTGCTCAGGCGGCTCGAGCGATTCGACGCCGTCGTGTTCCTCACCGAACGTCAACGCGCCGATGCCGTCGCCCTGCTCTCCGACCCGGGGAACATGGCGGTCGTGCCGAACGGGCTCGACCTCCATGCCGACGCCGCGGGCGCGGCCGCAACCGGCGGAGGAACCGACGACCCCGACAACGGCCGCGACCCGCTCAGCGGCGTCGTGCTCGCCAGCCTGACCCCGCGGAAGCGCATCGACCACGCGATCGACATCGTGGCCGCCTGCCGCGAAGGCGGCGTGCCGGTCACCCTGACCGTCTACGGCGACGGCCCGGATGCCGCGGCCCTCGTCGATCGCACGGTCGCCGCCGGCCTCGGCCAGGCCGTCACCTTCGCGGGCCACCGCACCGACGCGGCGAACGCGTTCGGCGAGGCCTCGTGGACCCTGCTCACGAGCGAGTTCGAGGGCGCGCCGCTCGTGCTCGCCGAGGCC
>DASUVU010000291.1:0-5290 GCA_036378815.1 Agromyces sp.
CCGACGGCGAGCAGGTCGTTGGCGGCGAAGATCGCGTCGGGCCGATCGGCCGCCGGCCGTGCGCGGATCGCCTCGCCGGCGGCGCGGCCCTGCAACACCGTCAGCGATTCGGTCTCGATGACCTCGAGTGTGAGGTCGGGATGATCCGCCGCGGCCAGGCGGGCGCCCTCGAGCCGGTCGACGACCTGCCGGATGCTCCGGGGGCCGCCGACGAACGCGATCCGACGTCGCCCGGTCTCGGCCAGGTGTCGGACGGCGAGCGCCCCGCCCGCCACGTCGTCGACGGCGACGGACGAGAACCGGCGGTCGGTGGACTCGCGATCGACGAGGACGACGGGCGTGCCCCTCGAGCGGAGTCGCTCGAGGCGGGGCAGGTCGTCGGTGAGCGGCGAGATGAGCACGCCGTGCACGCGCTGCTCCTCGAAGAGGTCGAGGTAGGAGCCCTCGCGGTCAGTGTTCTCGTCGCTGTTGCCGACGAGGATCGTCATGCCCTCCTCGGCGGCGCGGTCCTCCGCGCCGCGGGCGACGTCCGTGAAGAAGGGGTTGCGCACGTCGAGCACCACGAGCCCGATGGAACGGCTGCGACCGGCCCTGAGCTGGCGGGCGGCATCGTTGCGTACGAATCCGAGCTGCTCGATCGCCGCCGTCACGCGGGCGACCGTGGCCGGCGCGACCTTGTCGGGCCGATTGAGCACGTTCGAGACCGTACCGACCGACACGGATGCCGCGGCCGCGACATCCCGCACGCTCACTGCCACGCGTCGCCCCCTTCGATCCCGGGATTCCGCCGACACCGTCGTCGTCTCCACCCGGAATGACCGTAGTGTACTCCCGAAAGGTGAAACGATTCACCTTTCGAGGCTTCATGGACGATCGGGCTCCGGCATTGATTCGGTATCAGTCCCCGCGTGCGGCTTGACGCACACGATGAACCGTGGCAACCTTGCCGTCGCGAGGCTTTGAATCGATTCACTCCGACATCGATCCACGACACCCGGTAGCCATGAAGAGAAGCGAGCAGGTTCGATGACGAGCAACCCGGCCGGAGCCGTTCCGGTCCTCGAGCTCCGCGACATCCGGAAGGAATTCGGGTCGGTCGTGGCACTCCGCACCGGCACCCTCACCGTGCACGGCGGCTCCATCCACGCGCTGGTCGGCGAGAACGGAGCCGGCAAGTCCACGCTCGTGAAGATCGTGGCGGGCCTGTACCAGCGCGACGGCGGCGAGTTCCGCCTCGATGGCGCCGCAGTCGACTTCGCCTCCACTGCCGAGTCGAAGGCCGCGGGCGTCGCCGTGATCTACCAGGAGCCGACACTCTTCCCCGATCTCTCGGTGACCGAGAACGTGTTCATGGGCCGGCAGCCGGTGAACCGGTTCGGCCGGATCGACCGTTCGGCCATGCGCGCCGAACTCGAACAGCTCTTCCAGCGGCTCGCCGTGCGAATCGATCCCGACCGCCCCGCCGAGGGCCTCTCCATCGCCGACCAGCAGGTCATCGAGATCGCGAAGGCCGTCTCGCTCGACGCCAAGCTCCTGATCATGGACGAGCCGACCGCGGCCCTCTCGGGCGTCGAGGTCGACCGGCTCTTCGCGATCGCGCGGAGCCTTCGCGACGAGGGCCGCGCGCTCGTCTTCATCTCGCACCGGTTCGACGAGGTCTTCGCCCTCTGCGACACGGTCACTGTGATGCGCGACGGCGCCTACATCGCCACCAGCCCCATCGACGAGACGAGCGTCGACGCGATCGTGCGCCAGATGGTCGGCCGCGAGGTCACCGACCTGTTCCCGAAGCTGGAGGCCGAGATCGGGCCGCCGTTGCTCGAGGTGGAGGCGCTCTCGAGCGCCGGCATCTTCCACGACATCGACCTGACAGTGCGCTCCGGCGAGATCGTCGGACTCGCGGGTCTGGTCGGTGCCGGCCGAAGCGAGGTCGCCCGCGCGATCTTCGGCATCGACGGCTACGACTCGGGCGACGTGCGCGTCGGCGGCGCCTCGCTGCCGAAGCGCAATCCCGCCGCGGCGATGCAGCGGGGGCTCGCTCTCGTGCCCGAGGATCGGCGCCGCCAGGGGCTCGTGCTCGAGTCATCCGTCGCCCGGAACATCACCGTCACGATCCGTGAGCGACTCGCGAAGGCGGGCATCATCACCAGCGGCTCCGAGAACTCGGCGGCCCGCGTGTGGGCGAGCCGGCTCGAGGTGAAGACGAGCGCGCTCAGCGCCCTCACCGCCACGCTCTCGGGAGGCAACCAGCAGAAGGTCGTGCTCGGCAAGTGGCTGGCGACCGAGCCGCGGGTGCTGATCATCGACGAGCCGACCCGCGGTATCGACGTGGGCACCAAGGCCGAGGTTCACCGCCTGCTCTCCGAGCTCGCCGGACGCGGGATGGGCATCCTCATGATCTCGTCGGAGCTTCCCGAGGTGCTCGGGATGGCCGACCGCGTGCTCGTCATGAGGGAGGGCCGCATCACCGCCGAACTCGATCGTGCGGACGCGACATCCGAGAACGTCATGTTCGCCGCAACCCACGCGACAGGAGCCCAGTCGTGACCGCACCCACCATCGAGAGGTCGGACGTCACCAAGCGGCTGCGCGCGGTCGGCGCCGTGCGCGAGTTCGGCATCCTGCTCGCCCTGCTGCTCGTGATCCTCGCGGCGACCATCGCGAACCCGAACTTCCTGTTCAGCGCCGACGGATGGCGCGACCTGCTCCTGACGCCGTCGATCCTCGTGCTGCTCGCGGTCGGGCAGGCGATCGTGATCATCACCCGCAACGTCGATCTCTCGGTCGGCTCGGTCCTCGGGCTCTCGGCATACCTCACGGGCCGCTTGTTCATCGACCTCCAGGGCATCCCCACCCTGGCGGTGTTCCTCATCGTCATCGTGTTCGGCGCGGTGCTCGGCCTCGTGAACGGCGCACTCGTCGCGTTCGCGAAGGTCCCGTCGCTGGTCATCACGCTCGGAACGCTCTACGCCTACCGCGGCATCAACGTGCTGTGGGCGGGCGGGGACCGCGTGAACGCGTCGGACCTTCCCCGCGACTTCCTCGCCCTCGGCACCGGCCAGATCCTCTTCATCCCGATCCTCACGATCATCGCGCTGGTGGTCTTGATCGTCGCGGGCTGGGTCATGAAGAACACGCGCCCGGGTCGCGAGTTCTACGCGATCGGATCCGACCCGGCGGCCGCCGAGCTCTACGGCCTGCAGGTCACCCGTCGGCTGCTCGCCGCCTTCCTGCTCTCGGGCGCCCTCGCCGGACTCGCCGGCGTGCTCTACGCCGCCCGCTACGGAACCGTGAGTTCGCAGGCGGGGTCGGGCTGGGAGCTCGACGCGGTGGGTGCGGCCGTCATCGGCGGCGTCGCGATCTTCGGCGGAAGCGGCACGGTCTGGGGTGCGGCCATCGGCGCCGTGCTGCTGCTCACGATCAACCGTGCGTTGCCCATCCTCGGCATCCCCGACTTCTGGCAGCGCGCCGTCGTCGGCGCACTGATCATCGGCGCCATCGTGCTCGACCGCGTCCTCGCGCTTCGGCAGAGACGAAAGCTCCTCGAGGCGAGGGAGGACGACTCATGACCGCGACCACCACCGACACCGCGGCCGTGCGCACCTACCGCGACTACGACCGCCCGCTCTGGCAGCGGGTGCTGCTCACCCGCGAGATGGCGATCATCGCGCTGCTGCTGATCGTGATCGTCGTCGCCTCGGTGACGGTGCGGGGATTCGGCCAGCCGATCACCCTCACGTTCCTCCTGCTCGACGTGATGCCGATCCTGCTCATCGCGCTGCCGATGACCCTCGTGATCATCACGGGCGAGATCGACCTCTCGGTCGCGAGCATGGCGGGGCTCGCGAGCGTGCTGACCGGTGTGCTCAGCCAAGCCGGGCTGCCGTTCGAGGTCGCCGCCCTCGTCGCCCTGCTCGTGGGCGCGATCGGCGGAGCGGTGAACGGGTTCCTCGTCACGGTCGTCGGCCTTCCGTCGCTCGCCGTCACCATCGGTACGCTCGCCCTCTACCGCGGCCTGGCGGTGGGGCTGCTCGGCACGACCGCCGTGACCGACTTCCCGGAGTTCTGGACCGATCTCGCGAAGGCGCGGGTCGGCAACACGAACATCCCCGTGGTGCTCTTCCTCTTCCTCGTGCTCCTCGTCGTGTTCACCGTCGTGCTGCACTTCACGCCGTTCGGACGGGGCATCTACTCGATCGGCCTCTCCAGCGAGGCGGCCCGCTTCTCGGGCATCAGGGTGGAGCGCACGAAGTTCATCCTCTTCGTGCTGACGGGCACGGTGTCGGCCCTGGCCGGCATCTACTACACCCTGCGGTACGGCAGCGCCCGTGGCGACAATGCGACGGGGCTCGAGTTGCAGGTGATCGCGGCGGTGCTGCTCGGCGGCGTCTCGATCTTCGGCGGACGCGGCGCGATCCACGGCGTCATCGCCGGTGTGCTCCTCATCGGCGTGCTCGCGAGCGCGCTGCGGCTCGCGAACGTCACCTCCGACGTCATCAACATCATCACCGGCGTACTCCTCGTGCTGTCGGTGGTGGCATCAAGCTTCCTGGCCTGGCTGCGCAAGCGCCGAAGGGCACCAGGGGGAACACCGCGCGTCGAGGCCTCCACAGCAGGGTGACCGGGCCGCGCGACCCGTCGATGCGATCACTCATCGACTTCATCCGATGAAGGGAAGAACAACGATGTTTCACAAGAAGCACCGCGCCGGTGCATTCGCGGCGCTCGCGGTGAGCGTGGCCCTCCTGGCCACAGGCTGCGCCGTCGACTCAGGGACCGGCGGCACCGAAGGCGGCGACGGGGGCGGCGACCTCTCGATCACGTTCATTCCGAAGAACCTCGGCAACCCGTACTTCGACACGTCGTCCGACGGTGCCCAGGAGGCCATCGACGAGTTCAGTGGCACGTTCTCCGAAGTCGGTCCCGCCGAGGCGAGCCCCGACGCACAGGTCAGCTACATCAACACTGCGACCCAGCAGGGCGTGGGCGCGCTGGCCGTGTCGGCGAACGACCCCGAGGCGATCTGCGACGCGTTGAACGAGGCCCGCGACGCCGGCGTCAAGGTCGTCACCTTCGACTCCGACACCAACGCCGAGTGCCGCGACCTCTTCGTCAACCAGGCCGACGCGGAGGGTATCGCCAAGGTGCAGATCGACCTCATCGCCGAGCAGATCGGGGATGCGGGCGAGATCGCGATCCTGTCGGCGTCCGCCAACGCGACGAACCAGAACGCGTGGATCGAGCTCATGAAGAAGGAGCTCGCGAACCACCCGAACATCACGCTCGTCGA
>DASUVU010000292.1:0-5021 GCA_036378815.1 Agromyces sp.
TCACGGTGCCGGTGCTCACGCTGCTCGGGCATTCCGACGAACCCGCCGAGCTCGATGGCTACGGGCCGATCGACGCTGCGACGGCTCGTCGGCTCGCGGCTGACGCGCCCTCGTTCCAACGGATCCTCACCCATCCCGAGACGGGCGCCTTCCTTTCCTACGGCCGTGACGCCTATCGGGTCCCCGCCGACCTCGCCGGCTATCTCCGTGTCCGCGATGGCGGATGCCGCTTTCCCGGGTGCTCCCGACGAGCCGATCGCTGCGACATCGACCACACCACCGATTGGGCGGTTGGTGGGGCGACGTGCCACGAAAATCTCGCTCACCTGTGTCGCAAGCATCACCGGCTGAAACACCACACCGCATGGCGGATGTCGCAGCTGCCAGGTGGCGACATCCGCTGGGTATCACCGGCCGGCCGTGAGTACCTTTCGTCTCCCGAGAATCCGTTTCGCCCGCCGCCTGTTGCGACGGCAGGTGCCCACGCCTCCGGCGGCGGACATGCGGATGCCAGCGTTCTCGACGTGGGGGAGTCACCGCCCTGGGCGGCGCGCCCGCCGGGTGCATCAGACCGAACCGCTCACTGGCCCTCCGCGTACCCACTCAGAGTCAACGGCGTACCCGATACCGCAGGTGAAGCACGCGGTCGCCCTGAATGATCGCGTCAGGATCCTCCAACAGGTGCTGCGCGTCGACCGATCCGAAGTAGCGCTTGCCCGACCCGAACACGACGGGAACGACGTCCATGCGCACCTCGTCGACCAGACCCGCGGCGAGCGCCTGGCCACCGACGTCGCCGGCGGCGACCTCGACTATGCGGTCACCCGCAAGCTCCTGCGCTGTGGCCACGGCCGCCTCGACGCCGTCCACGAAGTGGAAAGGCGCCTCGGGGTCCCACCCCTCGGGCGCCGGCCGGTGCGTCACGACGACCACGTGGTCGATCCCGCTCGGAGGTGTCCCGTCCCAGCCGTCCGTCATGTCGAAGACGTGGCGGCCGGCGATCGTCACGCCGATCTGGTCCCAGTACGCCCGGGTGTAGTCGTAGGACGGCTGCGACACCTTGAGTACTCCGCTGTCGTCCAACGGCACGTCACCGCTCGTCAACCAGTCGAACAGGGGTCCGGGCTGGTCGTTCTCATCGGCGATGAAGCCGTCCACCGACACGGAGCTGTACATGACCACCTTGCCCATGGGGCGCTCCTCTGCTTCGGGATGCCCCCAAAATAGCGTGTCGCGAGCCGTCGCTCTGCCCGTGAAGAGCCCGTCACTCGGTTGACACTGCGAGCATCCGCTCCACGTACGGCGTGGCGGGCGACCCGCGCAGCTCGTCGAGCGTGCCGCGCTGCGTCACCCGACCCGCCTCGAGCACGAGCACCGAGTCGGCGAGGGCTGCGGCATCCGCTGGGCTGTGCGTCACGAGCACGGTGGCGCCTCCGAATTCGCGCACGTGGCTGGCGAGCTCGGCCCGCATCTCGTCGCGGATCTCGACGTCGAGCGCCGACATCGGCTCGTCGAGCAGCAGAACCTCGGGGTCGGCGGCTAGGGCGCGGGCGAGGGCGACGCGCTGCGCCTGCCCGCCCGAGAGCTCAGCGGGCAGGCGGTCGGCGAGGCCGGCCAAGCCGTATCGTTCGAGCCACGGCTCCGCCGCCGCCCGAGCGGCCCGAGCGCCTCCGCGCATCCGAGCCGCGAAGGCGACATTGTCGCGCACGCTGAGGTGCGGAAAGAGCACGTAGTCCTGGAACACCACCCCGATGCCGCGCTGCTCGGGAGGCAGCCCGTCGATCGCTCGCGACCCGATCGACACATGTCCCGACGAGAGCGGCACGAGTCCGGCGATCGCGGCGAGCACCGACGATTTCCCGGCCCCGTTCGGTCCGATGATCGCGAGCGGATGTCCCGGCTCCGCGTCGAACGCAGCCGCGATGCGCTGCTCGCCGCGCACGACCTCGACGTCGGCGTGGAGCGATGGCCGAACCGGCGCCGCACCGGGCGCCCTCGCGGCATCCGTCGTCGTCATCCGCGCACCCCCGGAAGCCACCGGTCGCGGAGTCCCAGCAGCACCGCGATCGATACCGCCAGGAGGAGCAGCGCGAGTGCGACCGCCTCGTCGGGGTCGGTCTGCATGGCGAGGTAACTCGCGATCGGCAGGGTGCGGGTGACGCCGGGGAGGGAACCGGCGAAGGTGATCGTCGCGCCGAACTCCCCGAGGGCACGCGTGAAGCACAGCACGGCACCTGCCGCAACGCCCGGCGCGACGAGCGGCAGCGTCACGTGCCGGAACACCTGCCACCTCGAGGCGCCGAGGGTGGCCGCGGCGAGTTCGGTGCGCCGGTCGGCCGACCGCAACGCACCCTCGACCGCGAACACGAGGAACGGCAGCGACACGAACACCTGTGCGATCACGACAGCGCCGGTCGTGAACGGGATCGTGACGCCCAACCACTGCTCGAGCGCCGAGCCGATGAGTCCGCGGCGTCCGAGCAGCAGCAGCAACGCGATGCCGCCGACCACCGGCGGCAGTACGAGCGGCACCGTCACCGCGGCGCGAAGCAGGCGACGGGGGAGCGTCGGCCATGCCGACGCGCGGGCGAGCAGCGCCGCGAGCGGCACCCCGAGCACGAGGCACACTGCGGTCGCGACGATCGCCGTGCCGAACGAGAGCACGAGCGCCGCGATGACCGACTCACGTGCGAGCAGCTCGGGCAGGTCGGCCCACGGTGCTCGCGCGACCAGCGCCACGATCGGCAGCACCAGCACCGCCAGCCCGCCGACGGCGAGCACCGCGACCGGCCACGCGAGCCGGCCGGGCGCGTGCACGGTCGACCGAGCCACTACGGCGCTCCGAACCCGTGCCCGTCGAGCACCGAACGGCCCTGGGCGCCCGTCACGAACGACACGAACGAGGCCGCCGTCTCGGGCTCAGCGGCATCCGTGAGGACCGCGACCTGGTATCGATTGACGACGGATGCCGCATCCGGAACCTCGATGCCCTCGATCGCGTCACCCGCCGAGCGCACGTCGGTGCGATAGACGAGGGCGGCGTCGACCTCGCCGAGCGACACCTTCGTGAGCACGGCCTTCACGTCGGACTCGAGCGTGTCGGGTGCGGCGGTCACGCCCTGCTGTGCGAGGAGCTTCTCAGAGGCCGCGCCGCACGGCACCGAGACGTCGCAGAGCGCGATGCGCAACGACGGGTTCGCGAGGTCGTCGAGGCCGGTCACCGCACCGGGATTGCCGGCCGGCACGACGAGTTCGAGTGTGTTCGTGGCGAACACGACGGGATCGACCGCGAGCCCGGCATCGACGACCGACCGCATCGGCGGCTCGGCGGCCGATGCGAACACGTCAACCGGTGCGCCCTCGGCGATCTGCTGGGCGAGAGTTCCGCTGCCGCCGTAATTGAGCACGACCTCGGCCCACGGATGCGCCGCCTCGAACTGCGTGGCGAGTTCGTCGAAGGCCTCGGTGAGGGATGCCGCGGCGAACACCGTGATCGTCGCCGGTTGCGGCTCGGGGGCCGACTCGGCTGGAGTGCCCGACGCGGCGGGCCTGGGGCCGCCCACGTTCGACGCGCAGCCGCCGAGCGTCACGGCGAGGATCGCGGCGATCGCGACTGCGGCGAGCCGCGGCATCCGTCTGCCCGTCATGCGTCAGCCCCGGGGGGCAGTTCGATCGTGACGTTCGTCGCCTTGACGCTCGCGGCGGCGAGCACGCCGGGTTCGAGCCCGAGCTGGTCGGCGGCCTCGCGGCTCATGAGCGAGACGACGCGGAACGGCCCCGCCTGCAGGTCGACCTGCGCCATGACCCCGTCGCGCTGCACGCGCGTGACGAGTCCGACGAAGCGATTGCGCGCCGACGCGCGGGCGAGCGGGAACGCATCGGCGAGCGCCGCTCCGGCACCCGCCTCGGCCATGAGCGGCACCAGTTCGGTGCCCTCGACGACCAGCATGCCGTTCGCACCGCGCGTCGTCGCGAGCCGGCCCTGATCCGACCAGCGGCGCACGGTGTCATCGCTGACGCCGAGCAGCGCCGCCGCCTCGCTGATGCGGAACTGCGTCACGATCGCACCCGCACATGCGTGTCCATACCGGCAGTCTAGCCGCGAACGCGGAAACCTGGCGAGGCGTCGTCCTTGGACTGGGCCCGGCCGCGTGATTACCCTCGAGGATGCGCAGAACCGATCGAGCGTCCCTCCTCATCCACGCCGACGCCGACCGGGTGTTCGACGCCCTGGTCAGTCGGGAGGCGCTGGTCCAGTGGTTACCGCCGAAGGGCATGCGCGGCCGATTCGAGCGGTTCGACATGCGCACCGGCGGTTCCTACCGGCTCGTCCTCACCTATGACGACCCGTCCGACGTGATCGGCAAGACGTCCCCCGACTCCGATGTGTCCGAAGTGCGGATCGCACTGATCGTTCCGGGAGAACGCGTCGTGCAGGAGGTCGATTTCGAGTCCGACGATCCTTCGTTCACGGGGACGATGCCGATGGAGTGGAGCGTGCGCAGCGACAGCGATGGGGTGACCGTCGAGTTCGAGGCGCGAGACGTACCGGAGGGGATCCGAGCCCGCGATCATGCCGAGGGGCTGACATCCTCATTGGCGAACCTCGCCGCCTACCTCGAGCCCTGAGCATCCCTGATCGAATGGCCCTGCGATCCACCACGCGCCCCGGTACGAGCCCTACCCGGGCGCGTGGTGCCACGGCCGCGGATCGTCGCGAAGCAGGCTGAACACGTCGACGTCGTGATTGCGCCCGTCGTTGAAGAATGCGCCCCGAAGCCGCCCTTCGTAGATGAAGCCGCACTTCTCGGCGATCCGCTTGCTCGGGGCGTTGCCGGGCACGATCACGAGCTGGATCCGGTGCTTCTTCTTGGTGCCGAAGAGGTAGTCGACGAGCAGCTGCACGGCCTCGGTCGTGTATCCGTGGCCCGCGTGCGTCTCATCGTAGAGCTGGTACGAGAGCTCGTAGCCGTCGAGGTAGTTCACCGGAACGAAGAACTCGATGTGCCCGACGATCCGCC
>DASUVU010000293.1:0-5930 GCA_036378815.1 Agromyces sp.
ACCTCCGGCTGCCACGACATCACCGCCTACCCGGCGAAGCAGCTCGCCGTGGCCGCCTGCCGCGGCGACGGGCTCCTGCTGTCGATCGCCGACCCCCTCGCCCCGACCGTGCTGGCGCACGTCCGCGACCCGGCGGTCGCATTCTGGCACTCGGGAATCTTCGACAACGAGGCGACCCGCATCGTGTTCCAGGACGAACTCGGCGACGGGTTCATCAACACGTGCTCCCCTGGGTTCGGTGCCGACCGGGGCGCCGACGGCTCGTGGGTCATCGGCGACGGCGGGCTCACGAAGGTCGGCTCGTTCAAGCTGCCGCGCTCGCAATCCGACCTGGAGAAGTGCGTCGCCCACTCGGGCGGGCTCATCCCGGTGCCCGATCGGTTCATCATCTCGCAGGCATGGCTCGAGGGCGGCATCTCGGTCATCGACTTCACCGACCCGGCCGCTCCGGTCGAGATCACCTGGTTCGACAGGCCCGACTACGGATACTCGATGGACTTCACGGCCGGCATCTGGTCGGTGTACCCGTACCGCGGCTATCTCTACGCGAGCGACATGTACGAGGGACTCGAGGTGCTCCGCCTCACCGATCCCGTCTTCGCCGACGCCGCCCGCTACGACGACGCCGGGCTCAACCCGCAGACGCAACCGCAGTACTCCTGGGTGTGGCGCGAGGCGCCGGTCGTGCCAAGCGCCGCCAACGAACGCGCCGCGCTGGAAATCGCCTCCGCCGAGCCCGCCACGATCGAGCCCGCGCCGACCGCCGTGGTCACGGTGTCGCTTCCCGCGGGCTCGCTCGCGCCCGGCGAGACCACGGACGTGTGGTGGATGCCGACGCAGACGGTGCTGGCGACCGCTCAGGCCGGAGCCGACGGCGCACTCCCGGCGACGGAGGTCACGCTGCCCGGGCCGCTCGAGCCTGGCACCTACGATCTCGTGGTGCGCGGTGACGTCTCGGCTCCCCGCATCGCCCTGGCCACGATCGAGGTCGCGGCCGCGTCGCCGTCCCCTGCGGCCGCGCCCGGCGGCGACAACGGGGGCTGGCCGTGGTGGCTGCTCGTGATCCTCGTCGTGCTGCTCGCGGCGGGCGCCGCGGTCGTGATCGCGCGTCGTCGGGTGGTGCTCGCCCGCCGTCGTCGTCGGGCTGGGACATGAGCGAGCGGATGCCGCGGCCGGGGCTGATCGCGACTGTCGCGCTCGTCACCATCCTCGCCGCGTCCGCGCTCTCGGGGTGCACCGGGGGCGACGCGGATCAGGCGACGACGGCGTTCGTGACACCGGCACCGCCCGGCGGCAGCGAGTCGGTGGAGTCCGGCGGTGCCGCGGCATCCGACGCTGCGCGCGCCGAGAGCGGCGCGACCGCCGCCGACGTGGCCTTCATGAGCGCCATGATCGAGCACCACCTGCAGGCCGTCGAGCTCGCCGAACTCGCGCCCGGTCGGGTGTCGGACCCCGAGCTCGCCGAGTTCGCCGACCGGATCGCGGTCGTGCAATCGGCTGAGGCCGACGCGATGCGCGCCTGGCTCGACAAGCGGCGATCCCGCGACCGTGCGAACGCCGAGCACGATCACGGGGTGATGGCCGGCGAGATCAGCCGCTCCACGTTCGATCGCGCGGCGACGCTCGAAGGACCGGCGTTCGACGAGCTGTTCATCGCGGCGATGGTGCCGCATCACCGCGGCGCCCTCGAGATGGCCGAGGAGCGGCTCGCCGAGCACGGCGATGCCACCGTCGCCCGCTGGGCGCGCGCGATCGCGACCTTGCAGGCCCTCGAGATCGACCGGCTCCTCGAGATCGAGGCGCGGCTGCATGGGAGCTGAGGCGGCCCGTTGGGCCGCACGTGCGGCCCGGAGCCGCAGGTCGACTCAGCGACCGAGGAACTTCTGCAGGGCGGCGAGCTCCTCCTCGCTCGGAGCCTCCTTCGCACCGCCGTTTCCGCCGAGGCCGAACCCCGAACCGGCGGGCGCGGCGCCCTGACCGGCGGGCGCCACGCCCGACGCGATCGCCGCGTTCTCGGCGGCGCGCTTCGCCGGGTTGCCCGACCGCGATCCCGACGACTTCTTCTTGCCCTTCGATCCCTGCCGCTTGCCGGCGCCGTAGCCGCCGCCACCTGGGATCGGCCCCATGCCGGGGATCTGCGGCATGCCGCCGCGGGCGACGGTCTTCATCATCTTCGCGGCCTGCTCGAACCGGGTCACGAGCTGGTTCACGTCGGTGACGGTCATGCCGGAGCCCTTCGCGATACGCAGGCGCCTCGAGCCGTTCAGGAGCTTGGGGTTGCGCCGCTCGGCGACGGTCATCGACTGGATGATCGCCTCGGTGCGCACGATCTCCTTCTCGTCGAAGTTCTCGAGCTGCTGCTTCATGCCACCGGCACCCGGGAGCATGCCGAGCATCTTCTTGATCGAGCCGGCGCCGCGGAGCTGCTGCATCTGCGCGAGGAAGTCCTCCAGCGTGAACTGCTCCGTCGCGATCTTCTCGGCGACCTTCATCGCCTCCTCCTCGTCGAAGGCCTGCTGCGCCTGTTCGATGAGGGTGAGGATGTCGCCGAGGTCGAGGATGCGGCTCGCCATGCGGTCGGGGTGGAACGGCTCGAAGTCGTCGAGACCCTCGCCGGTGGACGCGAAGATGATCGGACGGCCGGTAACGGATGCCACGCTGAGCGCGGCGCCGCCGCGTGCGTCGCCGTCGAGCTTCGAGAGCACCACGCCGGTGAAGTCGACGCCCTCCTGGAAGGCCTTCGCCGTCGTGACCGCGTCCTGGCCGATCATCGCGTCGATGACGAAGAGCACCTCGTCGGGGTTCGTCGCCTTCCGGATGTTCGCGGCCTGCTTCATGAGTTCGGCGTCGACGCCGAGGCGGCCCGCGGTGTCGATGATGACGACATCGTGCTGTGCGCGCTCGGCCTGCTTCACGGCGTCCTTCGCGACCCGCACGGGGTCGCCGACGCCGTTGCCGGGCTCGGGGGCGAACACCGGAACGCCCGCCTGCGCACCGACCACCTGCAGCTGGTTCACCGCGTTCGGACGCTGGAGGTCGGCCGCGACGAGCATCGGCGTGTGGCCGTCTTTCACCAGCCACTTCGCGAGCTTGCCCGCGAGCGTCGTCTTTCCGGCGCCCTGAAGGCCCGCGAGCATGATGACCGTCGGCGGGTTCTTCGCGAACACCAGGCGGCGCTGCTCGCCGCCGAGGATCGCGATGAGCTCGTCGTTGACGATCTGCACGACCTGCTGCGCCGGGTTCAGCGCCTTGTTGACCTCGTCGCCGAGCGCACGCTCGCGCACGTGCGCGGTGAACTGCTTGACGACGTCGAGCGACACGTCGGCGTCGAGCAGGGCGCGCCGGATCTCGCGCACGGTGCCGTCGACGTCGGCCGCCGACAGCTTGCCCTTGGTGCGGAGGTTCTTGAAGGTCTCGGCGAGTCGGTCAGACAGGTTTCCGAAAGTAGCCATGGTGCCTTCGATTGTAGGCGAGCGCGGATGCGTCCCCGCTTCGCGGGCCCGCAGCTACCCCTCGAAGCGGACGTCCACGATCTCTCGGCCGCTGTCGATCGCGGCGACGAGCCGTTCGTCGGTGTCCTCGGGCGCCAGCGCGTACTCGAACTCGGCGAACGGTTCGCCCTCTCCGTCGGCCTCGGGGCGCAGGTCGACCCGCACGAGCGACAGCGAACGCAGCGCGTCCACCTGGCGGTCGCCCGAGTCACGTCCGATCGCGGCCTCGATCTCGTCGGACTGCTCGAGATCGGGGTGGAGCAGGGTGTCGAGGAATCGCACGACGGGTGTGCCGCGCGAGTCGAGTTGGCTGACGAACGCCGACCGCAGTTCGTCGTCGACGAGTTCGAGCTCGCCGACGAGCACCGCGGCGACATCGAGCGCCGCATTCGACGCCACCTCGTCTTCGGCCTCGAGCACGACCTCGACGCGCTGGTCGCCGTACTCGATCACCTCCGACCAGTAGTCGCCGACGATTCCGAAGTAGTCGTGCTCGGTCGCCATGCTTCCTCCCTCGTGATCAGCCGACGAGCTTCTGCGCGAAGACGTGCGGCGTGAACCCGGTCAGGTCGCCGATCTTCTCGCCCTGGCCGATCAGCTTGATCGGCAGCCCGGTCTTCTCCTGCACGGCGAGCACGAACCCGCCCTTCGCACTGCCGTCGAGCTTGGTGAGCACGAGGCCGGTGACGCCGCCGTGCTCGATGAACGCCTCGGCCTGCGCCAGGCCGTTCTGTCCGGTCGTCGCGTCGAGCACGAGCAGCACCTCGCTGATCGGCGCCTGCTTCTCGACGACGCGCTTGATCTTTCCGAGCTCGTCCATGAGGCCGCCCTTGGTGTGCAGGCGGCCCGCCGTGTCGATGATCACGATCTCGGTGCCGTCCTGCTTCGCCTTCTCGACCGTCTGGAAGGCGACGGATGCCGGGTCCTGGCCCTCGCGCTCAGGACGCACGATCCCGACGCCGGCCCGCTCCGCCCACGTCGCGAGCTGATCGACCGCTGCGGCGCGGAACGTGTCGGCCGCCCCGACGACGACGCTGCGGTCGAACGTCCGCAGGAACCTGGCGAACTTGCCGATCGTGGTGGTCTTGCCGACGCCGTTCACGCCCACGACCAGCACGACCGCCGGGCGTTCGGTGAGCTTCAGCGTGGGATCGTACTTCGAGAGCCGCTCCTCGACGATCTCGCGGAGCATCCGCTGCACATCCTTCGGGTCGGTGGTGCGGTACCGCTCGACCTGCGCCTTGATCGCGTCGACGATCTCCTCGGTGACCGCGGGGCCGAAATCGGCGCGGATGAGCGCCGACTCGAGGTCGTCCCACGTGTCGTCGTCGATCGTCTTCGCCCCGAAGACCCCGCGAAGGGCCGACCCGAGCGACCAGGATGCGCGTTCTGCCATGCGAACAGCCTATGGCGCACGGGGAGCCACGGCGCCCGGGTACACGGATGGCGGGCGGCCTGCAAGGGGTTGCCCGGGCCGCTGCACCGCGGAAGCCTCGTGGGAGACGGAAGGAGTGCGAATGACGATCGTGGGATTCCACGCCTCGCACGAACAACTCCCCCCGAGTCGCCTCCTCGACGCGGTGAAGCGCGCCGAGCAGGCCGGGTTCGACGCCGCGATGTGCAGCGACCATTTCGAGCCGTGGAGCGTGCGGCAGGGTCACTCCGGGTATGCGTGGAGCTGGCTCGCCGCGGCGCTCGAGGCCACCCGGTTCTCGCTGGGCGTGGTCACGGCCCCCGGGCAGCGCTACCATCCGGCGGTCGCCGCGCAGAAGCTCGCCACGCTCGCCGAGATGTATCCCGGTCGGTTCTGGGCGGCGATCGGCAGCGGCGAGGCCATCAACGAGCACGTCACGGGAGATCCGTGGCCCGACAAGGACGAGCGCGACGCCCGGCTCGCCGAGACCGTCGACGTCATCCGCCGGCTCCTCGCCGGCGAGGAGGTCACGACCGACGGCCTGATCCGCGTCGACCGCGCCCGCGTGTGGAGCCTTCCCGAGGTTCCGCCGCCGCTGTTCGCGGCCGCCGTGAGCACCGAGACCGCCCGCGAGGTTGCGACCTGGGCCGACGGTGTCATCACCATCGACCAGCCGACCGACGCCCTCCGCGAGTTCATGGACGCCTATCGCGACGCCGACGGGCGTGGTCCGATCTCGGTGCAGGTGCACCTCAGCTGGGCGCCGACCGACGACGAGGCCGTGGCGATCGCCCACGACCAGTGGCGCCAGAGCCTCGTCCCCGCGAATCTGGCGTGGGAGCTCGATCGGCCGCAGGACTTCGACGAGCGCACCGCCGACGTCGCGCCCGAGCAGGTGGCCGAGACGCTCCTGTGCTCCTCCGACCCCGCCCGGCATCTCGACCACCTCGCCGCGATCGCCGCGCTCGGCGTCGATCGCATCTACCTGCACCACGTCGGCACCGAGCAGGACGCGTTCATCGACA
>DASUVU010000294.1:0-5138 GCA_036378815.1 Agromyces sp.
GAGGCGCTCCGCGCCGAGCTCCTCGACCATCCGGACGGCGCAGGCTCCTGGCAGTGGTGTGGGGGGTCGTCGGCGTCCTCGTCGTCGTGCTGATCTGGGAGGCGTACAAGCTGCTCGCGCCGGCCGACGGTGTCGTGATCGGCGGAGCCCGCGTGCTGCCCCGCTCCACGGACCTCGCGATGCCGCATGTCTGGGAGATGCTCGCCCGCCTCGCCGAGCCCGTGACCCGCTCGCCATCGGCTCAGCCGCTCTGGATGGTCATCACCCTCGGTGCGCTCACCACCCTCGGCATCGCGGCGGTGGGTTGGCTCGTCGGCGTCGTCGTGGGCATCGGGCTCGCGCTCGTCATGCAGCGCTGGCGCATCGCCGAGTGGGGCCTGCTGCCGTGGATCGTGCTCAGCCAGACCGTGCCGCTCATCGCGTTCGCCCCGGTGGTGAAGAGCTGGGGCTCGCGGGTCGAGATCGGCTCGTTCCAGTGGCAGGACTGGATGTCGGTCGCCCTCATCGCGAGCTACCTCGCGTTCTTCCCGATCGCCGTCGGAGCCCTCAAGGGCCTCCAGTCGCCCGACCGCATCCACGAGGAGCTCATGCACGTGTACGCGGCCGGCTACTGGTCGACGCTCAGGAAGCTGCGGTTCCCGGCGGCCGTTCCGTACCTGCTGCCGGCGCTCCGGCTCGGAGCGGCGAATGCGGTGGTCGGTGCCGTCGTGGCCGAGGTGTCGACCGGCCTGCAGGGCGGCATCGGGCGCCTGCTCATCCAGTTCGCCGGCCAGGCGTCGGGCGACCCGGCGAAGGCGTGGGGACCGATCTTCGGTGCGATCGTCCTCGGGCTCGTCGCCGCTGGCTCGGTCGCGCTGCTCGGCGTCATCCTCAGGAACTACCGACGAACGGAGGAGGTCGCATGAGCGACTCCCAAGCCACCGCCCCTACCACGGCCGTCGAGGTGCGCGGTGTCGAGAAGGTGTTCCAGACCCGTGCCGGCGACGTGCACGCGCTCGAGTCGATCGACCTCAGCGTGGCCGCCGGCGAGTTCGTGTCGCTCATCGGTCCGAGCGGATGCGGCAAGTCCACGCTCATGCGGCTGGTCGCCGACCTCGACGAGCCGACGGCCGGCTCCGTCACCGTGTTCGGCAAGTCCGCCAAGCAGGCCCGGCTCGACCAGGAGTACGGCATCGCGTTCCAGTCGGCGGGCCTCCTCCCGTGGCGAACCGTGGCGGCGAACGTCGCCGTGCCGCTCGAGCTGCACGGCGTGGCATCCGCCGCTCGCTCCTCCCGCGTCGCGGAGCTGCTCGAGATGGTGGGACTCGCGGAATTCGCCGACCGCTACCCCGACCAGCTCTCCGGCGGCATGCAGCAGCGCGTCGCGATCGCGCGCGCGCTCGCCGAGCAGCCGCGACTGCTGCTCATGGACGAGCCGTTCGGCGCGCTCGACGAGATGACGCGCGAGAAGATGCAGACCGAGCTCGTGCGCATCTCGGCCGAGACGGGTGCTGCCGTCGTCTTCGTGACGCACTCGATCCCCGAGGCCGTGTTCCTCTCCGACCGCGTCGTCGTGATGTCGCCGCGTCCGGGCCGGGTTCGCGACATCATCCCGATGCGACTCGGCGCCGACGCGAAGCGCGCGGCGCGTACCGAGGAGCTTCGCGAGGAGCGGGCATTCTTCGAGATGGTCACCGCGGTGCGCGAGGCGCTGCACGGCGGTTCCCCCGTGGCCTCGGGCGCTCGCGGAGTGGAGACGAGATGACCGCCACGGCGTCCGTTCCCACCGGTCCCAAGGGCTCGGGCCCGCGGCACATGAGCCCGCGCACCGAGACGACCCTGCGCATCGCCGCGCCGATCGCGGTCGGCCTGATCGTGCTCGGCATCTGGCAGTTCCTCGTCAGCGTCGTCGGCGTCTCCGACTACCTGCTGCCGAGTCCCGCCTCGATCATCGAGGAGTTCATCGCCTACTGGCCGTCGATCGCGGCGGCGATGCTCATCACGGGCATCAACTCGCTCGTCGGGCTCGTCGTCGGGTCCATCCTCGGCATCCTGCTCGCCGCCCTCGCCGCGCGTTGGCGGGCGATGGACCAGATGAGCGCGCCCGTGGTCGCGGCGCTCGCCGTCATCCCGATCGTCGCCCTCGCGCCGGTACTCAACTCCATGTTCGGCGCCGACAGCCAGTTCGGCCGGCAGGCCATCGCCGCGCTCGCGTCCTTCGTGCCGGTGTTCCTGAACACCCTGCGCGGGTTCCGCCAGACCCAGCCGGTGCACCGCGACCTCATGAAGGCGTATGCCGCGACGCCGCGGCAGGTACTCCGCACGCTCACCCTGCCGACCGCGCGGCCGTTCATCCTGACCGGCATCCGCATCGCCTCGTCGCTCGCCGTCATCTCGGCGCTGGTCGCCGAGTACTTCGGCGGACCGCGCGGAGGGCTCGGCGCGCAGATCTCCACGTCGGCCGCCTCGAGCGCGTATGCCCGAGCGTGGGCCTACGTCGTGGCATCCATCGTGCTGGGCCTGATCTTCTACCTCGTCACGCTCGGCCTCGAACGGATGCTGCAGCCGCATGCTCCCAGGAGGCGCACACGATGACCGCTCGTCGACACCACCGCACCACCCGAACCACCGCACCACCGCACGGCACCGCACCACCGCACCGCACCGCACCGAGAACAGGAAGGCACTGACATGAACCACAGCAGACGTCGCCTCGCGACGATCGGGGGGCTGGCACTCGCGGCATCCCTCGTCTTCACCGCATGTTCGGCCGGCGGCGGGTCGGGTGAGACCGACGGGGCCGACGGCGGCGACCTCACTCCCGTGAAGCTCCAGCTCCAGTGGCTGCCGCAGGGCCAGTTCGCCGGCTACTTCGCCGCTCAAGAGCTCGGCTACTTCGAGGAGGAGGGCCTCGACGTCGAGATCATCCCGTCGGGCGGCGACATCGTGCCGCAGGACGCGCTCGCGAACGGCGACGTGGACTACGCGATCGCCTGGGTGCCGAAGGTGCTCGGCTCCATCGAGCAGGGGGCGAACCTCACCGACATCGCGCAGATCTTCCAGCGTTCGGGCACCCTCCAGGTGTCGTGGGCCGATTCGGGCATCGACTCAGTCGCCGACTTCGAGGGCAAGAAGATCGGCTCGTGGGGCTTCGGCAACGAGTGGGAGATCTTCGCGGCCATGGCCGAGGACGGGCTCGACGCGACGACCGTGCAGATCATCACGCAGGACTTCAACATGAATGCCTTCCTGCAGGGTGACATCGACGCGGCCCAGGCGATGACCTACAACGAGTACGCGCAGCTGCTCGAGACGGCGAACCCCGACACCGGTGAGCTCTACCAGCCGGAGGACTTCAACGTCATCAGCTACGAGGAGACCGCCGGGGCCATGCTCCAGGACGCGATCTGGGCCGACACCGAACGCCTCGAGAACGACGAGGCGTACCAGGAGACCACGGTCGCCTTCCTGAAGGCCGTCATCAAGGGCTGGATCTACGCCGCAGAGAACCCCGAGGAGGCGTCGGAGATCACCATCGCCGCCGGTTCGGGCTGGGGCCCGAGCCACGAGCTCTGGATGGTCAACGAGACCAACAAGCTCATCTGGCCCGCACCGAACGGCATCGGCATGATCGACGAGGCGGCGTTCCAGAAGACGGTCGACGGTGCGCTCGCGGCCGTGAACGAGACAGGCGCGCACCTCATCACCAAGGAACCGCCGGCCACCGCCTGGACCAATGACTGGATCCAGAAGGCGCTCGACGAGCTCGAAGGCGAGGACCTCGACCTCACGGGAGAGAACTTCGAACCGATCGAGGTCACGCTCGAGGAGGGCGGCAACTGATACCCGCAGATCCCCCGAATGAAAGGCAGCGAAGCCATGACCAACCTCGCCGAGGACCTCGACGAGCTCGCTCGCACGCTCGACCGCGACCACGTGTTCCACTCCTGGTCGGCGCAGTCCCAGCTCTCCTCGCTCGTGGTCGCGAGCGGACGCGGATGCCGCGTCTGGGATCATGCCGGACGCGAGTACCTCGACTTCTCGAGCCAGCTCGTGAACGTGAACATCGGCCACCAGCATCCCGCCGTCGTGCAGGCGATCCGCGAGCAGGCCGAGCTGCTCACCACGATCGCGCCCTCGACGGTGAACCTCGCCAGGGGCGAGGCAGCGAAGCGCATCATCGGCTACGCGCCCTCGGGCTTCCACAAGGTGTTCTTCACGAACGGCGGCGCCGACGCGAACGAGAACGCGATCCGGATGGCGCGCCTCTACACCGGCCGCGACAAGATCCTCTCGACCTATCGCTCATACCACGGCAACACCGGCGCCGCGATCGTCTCGACGGGCGACTGGCGCCGCATCCCCAACGAGTTCGCCCGCGGCCACGTGCACTTCTTCGGCCCGTACCTCTACCGTTCCGAGTTCTGGGCGACGACGCCCGAGGAGGAGTCGGCGCGCGCGCTGCACCACCTGCGTCGCGTGATCGAGGCCGAGGGGCCGTCGACGATCGCGGCGGTCCTGCTCGAGACCGTGCCGGGCACCGCGGGCATCATGCTGCCGCCGCCCGGGTACCTCGCCGGCGTGCGGGAGCTCTGCGACCAGCACGGCATCCTGCTCATCCTCGACGAGGTCATGGCGGGCTTCGGCCGGACGGGCCGCTGGTTCGCGTTCGACGGCTACGACGTGCGCCCCGACCTCATCAGCTTCGCGAAGGGCGTGAACTCGGGCTACATCCCGGTGGGTGGAGTGATCATCGACGATCCCATCGCGGCGATGTTCGACGAGCGGGTGTTCCCCGGCGGACTCACGTATTCGGGCCATCCGCTCGCGATGGCCTCGGTCGTCGCGACGCTCGACGCGATGGCGTCCGAGGGCATCGTCGACAATGCGCGCTCGATCGGCGAGAACGACATCGGGCCGGCGCTCACCGAGCTCGCCGACAGGCACGAGGTGATCGGGGAGGTGCGCGGCGAGGGCGTGTTCTGGGCCATGGAGCTCGTCGCCGACGCCGACACCCGCGAACCGCTGCCGGCGGCCGCCATGGGCCGACTGAAGTCGGCGATGGTCGAGCGCGGGCTGCTGCCGTTCGTGCAGGACAACCGCATCCACGTGGTGCCACCCTGCGTGGTCACCGCCGAAGACATCGCCGAAGCCATGGC
>DASUVU010000295.1:0-18297 GCA_036378815.1 Agromyces sp.
GGCAACCACCCCGAACCGGTCGACGCGTCCGCGCTCGGATGGGTGGCCGACGGGCACGACGTGCTGCCGCCCGAGTACGGGTACTTCCTGGCCGAGAGCCGCCGCATGCATCCCGCCGTCGCCGAGCCCGTCTCGCACCTCTCGTACGATGGCGAGCTGCACTCGCACGAGGTCGCGTCGCTGCGCAGCCTCGACGGTGTCCCGCCCGGGCTCACGCCGATCCCCGTCGAGCACGTCGGCAACGCGACCGCTTCGCCCGAAGAGGCGCTCGTCGTCGTCGACCTCGTCCGCGGCCTGCTGGGGCGCGAGTGGGTCGATGCGACGGATGCCGCGTCCGCACCACGCCCGCTCGGCCAACGCGACCTGATCGTGGTGACGCCGTACAACGCGCAGCTCACCGAGGTGCGCGCCGCACTCGACGCCGCCGGCTACCGCGAGGTGCCCGTGGGCACGGTCGACAAGTTCCAAGGCCAGGAGGCGGCGGTCGCGATCGTGTCGCTGGCCGCGTCGTCGGCTGCGGCCGCGCCGCGCGGCGTCGAGTTCCTGCTCCTGAAGAACCGGCTCAACGTCGCGATCTCCCGGGCGAAGAGGGCGGCCTACCTCGTGTACTCGCCCGGCCTGCTCGACACCCTGCCGCGCACGCCCGACGGGGTGGCGCAGCTCAGCGCGTTCATCCGCCTCGTGGGTGCCGACACGCCAGCGAGGTCCGAGATTCCCGTGGGGTGAGCCGGGCGATCCGCCTCAGCCAGCGAGCGACTCCACCGCCTTGGCGATGCGGCGCTGCCGCGTCTCGGCCGCCTTCGCCGACTCGACCGCGTCCACATGCGCCTTCTTGTGGCTCGGCGGCAGCTTCTCCCATGCCGCCCGCGCACCCGGCGCCGCGTCGATCGCCGCCGCCAGGTCGTCGGGCACCTCGACCGTGCGCGGCTCGGTGTCCACCTCGAGGTCGACCACGATCGGATCGCCGCCCGCGATGCCGGTCGCGGCCCGCTTGTCGGAGCTGAACGGGATCAGGTACCTCCCGCCCATCACCGCGACGGTGCTGCGGTACTCGAACCCGTTCACCGTCACCTTGACGGGCGGCTTCCTCCCGGCATCGAGCGCCTCGATCACGTCGGGCGGCACCTCGATGCCGGTGTTGTTACCGGAAAGGAACATCGTCGTCTCGAACCGCATGCGCCCGAGTCTGCCAGCAGGAACTGAAGCTGGGAACGGCGATCAGATTCCATGCATATGTTTGGAGATGTGACCTCCCCTGCGAACTCAGACCTGAACCCTGCCCGCATCACGATGTACGGCGCCGACTGGTGCCGCGACTGCCGCCGTTCGAAGGCCCTGCTCGACGGCCGCGGAGTCGAGTACGACTACATCGACCTCGAGGCGATCCCCGACGCCGCCGACCGGGCGAAGGCCATCAGCGGCCGCACGCAGATCCCGGTGGTCGTCTTCCCCGACGGCACGCACTTCACCGAGCCGACCGACGCCGAACTCGCCGAGAAGCTCGACGAGGCGATCGCCGCGTAGCTCGACGGCCCGTGGTGGCTCTGCGCGGATGCCGCGGCTCACCGCAGCGCCGGCATCACCTCTCGAGCGAAGAGCTCGAGCCCCGAGCGGTCGTACGCCGCCTCGGGGAAGTAGTGGATCGCGTACGAGAGCCCGAGCTCCCGGCGTTCCGCGAGCTTCGCCGCCACCTGCGACGGCGTGCCGACCAGGGCATTCGGCGCATGCAGGTCGGCGAGGTAGCGCGCCATCTTCTCGGGGCCGAGGTACGGCGAAAGGCGCGCCTCGATGCGGTCGAGGCGCGCCGCGACATCCGCGTCATCCGACCCGATCACCGTGTTGAAGTTCGACGACCGGGTGATCGCCGCGAAGTCGGTGCCGAGCCGCTCGCAGTGACCTCGGAGCACTTCGCTCTTGTGCACGAACTCCTCGGGCGTGCCGGTGAAGTTCGTGTACGACGCGTACTTCGCCGCGATCTTCAGGGTGACCTGCTCGCCGCCGCCGGCGACCCAGATCGGGATGCCGCCGGACTGCAGCGGCCGCGGCTGCACGACGGCGCCGTCGACCTGGTAGTACGTGCCGTCGAGCGTGGCGGAGCCAGTGGTCCACGCCTGCCGCATGATCTCGACGCCCTCGCGGAGACGGCCGAGCCGCTCAGGCACCGGCGGGAAGCCGTAGCCGTAGGCGCGCCACTCGTGCTCGTACCATCCGCCGCCGATGCCCATCTCGAGCCGCCCGCCCGAGATCACGTCGACGGTGGCGGCGACCTTGGCGAGGTAGGCCGGGTTGCGATAGCTCATGCAGGTGCACATCTGCCCGATGCGCACCCGCGAGGTCGACGCCGCGTACGCCGCCATGAGCGTCCACGCCTCGTGCGCTCCCTCGGTCTGCGAGACCACCGGCACGGTGTGGAAGTGGTCGTAGACCCAGATCGACTCCCACCCCGAGTCGGGTGCGTCGGCGTAGCCGGCGAGCGCGTGCATCGTCGCCCAGTGGTCGACGGGCTCGATGCCGACGAGATCATGACGCCAGCCCTGGGGAACGAACAATCCGAATCGCATGTCCTCCAGCCTCGCATCTCAGCGCAGGCACTGACGACACGGCTCGAGCGGCTCCGTAGCGTCGATGAGATGGATGCCCTGATGCACTGCGATTTCTCCGCCCGCGATTTCACGGCGACCGCGGTCGAGACCTCGGACGGCCGCCTCGTCCACGTGGCCGGCTCGGGTCTCTGCCCGACCAGCGGCTGGGAGCTGCGCCTCACCGCGGCGAATCCCGGCGTGGTCCCGCACCCGGGGAGCCTCTGGCTCGAACTGCGGGAGAGCCCGCCCGCTCGCCGGATCGCGCACCAGCGCACGCGAACGGTGGTCGAGGCGATCATCGAGGACTCCCAGGCCTCCGAGATCGTCATCCGATTCAGGTGGCGCGATCCGATCGTCGTGCCGGTTCGCGCCCAGACGGGTCGGCGCGTCGGCGGCGCCCGTCACGGGTCGAGGCGAGCGGATGCCGCGGGGCGCCGCATCGCGGCATCCGTCTGACGCGGCCCGCCCCGCCGCTCAGGCCAGTGCGTACCGCAGCTCGGCCATCGCCGGGCCCGACCAGACCTCGCCGTCGAGGTCGTCGCTGCGGACGGTGACGACCTTGCCGCCCTTCGAGATGACGAGCAGCGCGAGCTGCGGGAGCACGTCTCCGGCCTGCGTTCCGTCCTCCAGGTTCTCGCCCTCGCCGTTCGCCGTCGCGAACCGGATCGCGCCCGTCTCCTGGTCGAGCGTGCCGTTCACCGACGTGGTGAAGTCGAACCAGAACGTCTCCACGGCACCGTCGGCGGCGAGCCGTGCGATCGCCGCGAGGTCGCGTTCGACACGACCGGCGGTGCCCTCGACGAGACCGTGGATCGCCTGCTTCGCCTCGCTGACGTTGAGACTCGCGAGCTGTCGTCGCACCGCTTCGTCGAGCTCGGCGGCGCCGAGCCGGTCGGGCGCACCCGGCACGGGAACGAGCCGGCGACCGTTGCGGGCGCGCTCGATGAACAGGCTCAGCATGGGCTCGGCTGCGAACACGACGAGCGGCACACGCTCATCGGGGTCGTGCGTCAACAGCTCGTGACGCACGGCATCGGCCACTCGCTTCGCGTAGATGTCGAGCGTCGTCGTACGCCGGTCATCCTCGCTCATGCCCCGGTCGCCGTGCCCGCTTCCGCGACGCTGGCCGAGATCGCCCGGCTCGCGGTTCGAGGCCTCATCGGCGCTCTTCGGCAGGTTCGGATCGACCGGCACCTGCACGGCGCGGTCGGTGGGCGTCGCGTGCCAGAGTGACCACTCGTTGGCCGAGATCGCGACGGCGAACGCCTCCTGGTCCTGGCTCGGTGCCCGGAGCAGCTGCCCCAGCGTGAAGTGGGAGCCGACGTGCACGGCATCGTCGAGCTGGTTCGGCAGCACGAACACCTCGCTGAAGCCGGGCGAGACGAAGATCGCGAGCGATCGGGCGAGGCCGGCCCAGATGGACTGGTCGGAGAGGATGGCGTCGCGTTCCTCGCGCAGCCGGTCGATCTCGGCGGCGGATGCGCCCGAGGACTTCACGTGCTCGATCGCCTCGTCGAAGGCGCTCTTCACCGCGACCTCGGCTCGCTCGCGTTCGGTCACGACGGGGGAAGTCGAGGTGTAGATGGTGATGGCCGGATCATGGGGCCCGGCAAGCGTGGCGAAGTCCGCGGTCGTGGGCAGCTCGTAGTGGACCGTCATTGGTTCCTCCCCGGATTCCCGCGACGATGAGTGTCGCTCGTCCCAGCCTATGAAGGCCCGGGCACGAAGGACACCCCTCGTCACGCGTCGTCAGCGGTGAACCGGGTGGTTCGAGCGGATGACGCGGGTGGGGTCCACGGCGTTCTTGACTGCACGAAGGCGGTGGACACGGTCGCCGAAGATGCGATCGGCGGGCCGCTCGTGCTCGGCGAAGTTCAGGTAGTCGAGATCGGCCCGCCACGGCTCGATGCGAGACAGGAGCCGACCAAGGGATGCCGCGATCGCGTCCTCCATTCCGGGCACCGCGATGCTCACGCCGTAGGCGAGGTACTGCGCGTCGAGCCCGGCCACGACGCCCGGCAGGGGCGTGCCACGATCGGCGGCGGTCGCGTGCGCGACCTCGGGATCGAGCGCGCCGCCGAGATGGCGGATCTCCGCCGACAGGAGGACGCTGCCGGAGTCGGGCCCGACCGCGTCGATGAACGCGCGCACGGCCGCCGGCGGGAGGTCGCGAAGCAGCATGCCGTCGCCGGTTCCCGGCACGGGCGCCGGCGGGTCCATGTGCAACTGGAGCAGCTCCGCGACCGGCTGCGGATGCACGGAGTCCATCTCGGGGTGGAGCGCCCGCAGCGGCGCGAGCAGTTCATCGGCGCGCTTCGGGGACTCCTGCAGCACCGCCTCGACGACCACGAACGACCTGCCCGACAGGAACGGCGGCAGCTCGGGCAACGGCGGGAATCGGAGGACACGTCCGACGGAGGTGACGCTGTCGGGCACGGTCGGCGTCCATTCGGCCCAGGCCTGGAGCACCTCCTCGGCGCGCTCGAGCGGGAAGAAGAGGGCGCCGGCCGTGACCTCGGCGATCGGGAAGAGACGGAACTCGAGCGCGGTCACCACGCCGAAGTCTCCCCCACCGCCGCGGACGGCCCAGAACAGTTCGGGGTCGTGGTCGGCGTCGACCCGCCGGCGTTCGCCATCGGCTGTGACGAGCTCGACGGCGAGCACCTGGTTCGCGGCAAGTCCATGGGAGCGCGCCAGCCAGCTGACGCCGCCGCCGAGGGTGTACCCGACGACGCCGACATCGTGCGACGAGCCGGCGAGTGCGGCGAGCCCGTGCGGCGACGCGGCCGCGACCACATCGGCCCAGACCGCGCCCGGCTCGACGCGCGCGACCCGCAGCTCGGGATCGACGTGCACGCCGCGCATCGCCGCGGTGCGAAGCAGGATGGCGTCGGCGAGCCCGTTGCGAGCGATCAGCGGGCCCGCGTTGTGGCCGGTGCCCTGCGGGGCGACGCCGAGCCCGAGTGCCTTCGCGGCCCTGACCGTGTGCGCGATGTCGTCGACGCTCTCGGCCATGACCACGGCGACGGGCCGCTGGTCGACGGCGAGGTTCCACGCGGCGCGGGCCTCGTCCCAGTCGGGCTCGCCGGGGATGACGACGCGTCCGTCGACGCGATCGCGGAGCTGGGCGAGCGTCTCGCGCAGCGACGACGCGACCGCGGATTCCGCGGAGGCATGAGCCCGGGTCCCGTTCTCGACGGTGGTGGAGGGGGCGGCGGAGGGCACAGGGGTGTTCACGGATGAGTTCCTTTCGGGAGGTCGCGTCGCGGGCCCGGATCCTCGATTCGAGGCGGATGGCCGCGGGGTTCCCCGGCGGCTCGCGCGAACGCGATCTCCATCTGACGACGAGCGGACGCCGGTCGCGTCAGGGGACGCCCTCCGAATGGCTCAGGGTTTTCCCGATCGTCCTCCTCAGCGACGCCGGCCGGAATACCCCAGATCGGGCGGCCGTTGCGATGAGGGATGACCTCTCAACTCCGCCTGTCCGTGCTCGACCTCGTTCCCGTGCGCTCGGGCCAGACGAGCGCGGGCGCCGTCGCGGCATCCGTTCGCCTGGCACAGCTCGCCGATCGGCTCGGCTACACGCGTTACTGGTTCGCCGAGCACCACAACATGCCCGCGGTCGCCTCGACGACGCCGCCGGTGCTCGTCGCCGCGACGGTCGCGCAGACCGAGCGCATCCGCGTCGGCTCGGGCGGGGTGATGCTGCCGAACCATGCGCCGCTCGTCGTCGCCGAGCAGTTCGCGGCGCTCGAGGCGATCGCACCCGGTCGCATCGACCTCGGGATCGGCCGCGCGCCCGGCAGCGACCCCGTGATCACGCAGCTGCTGCGCGTGAGCGGTCCGACCGCCGACGTCGATCGGTTCCCCGACCACGTCGCCGACATCCTGAGCCTGCTCTCACCCGACGGCGCGTCGCTGCGACTCACGAGCGGTCGCGAGTATCCGATCGCGGCGACCCCGGCGGCGACGGATGTCCCCGAGCTCTGGCTGCTCGGATCGAGCGACTACTCGGCGAAGCTCGCCGCGCAGCTCGGGCTGCCCTACGTGTTCGCGAACCACTTCTCGGGCGAGGGCCTCGAACGCGCGCTCGAGCTGTACCGCACGGAGTACCAGCCGAGCGAGCGGCATCCGGCGCCGACGACCTTCCTCACCGTGAACGCGTCGGTGGCGCCGACGGCCGAGGAGGCCCGCGCTCGTGCGCTGCCGCAGCTGCGCTCGATGGCACGCCTGCGCACGAACCAGCCGATGCGTCCGCTCGAGACGGTCGAGGAGGCGGCGTCGGCACCGCTCGACTCGATGGTCGCCGAGCTCATCCGGGGCATGGAGCGTCGATGGATCATCGGCGATGCCGCGACCGCCGCTGCCGAGCTCCGCACCCTGGCCGCCCGGCACGGGATCGACGAGGTGATGGTGTCGCCGATCGGCGGTTCCCACGATTCGGAGCCGACGGATGCCGCGCCCGGCCGTGAGCGGACGCTCGAGCTGCTGGCCGGCGAAGTGCTCGGGTAGCCCCTCGGACACGGCGATGCCCCAGGCGGCTCGCCCGGGGCATCCGGTGTCTCGTGGAACGTGCGCGGCTCAGGCTGCGAGGCCGAGCCGGCGCAGATCCTCGCTCGACGCGCGGTATTCGTCGTGGTCGGCGACGACGATCTCGCGGGGCACGCGCGCCCCGTTCTGCACGCGCGCGTCCGCGCCGATCGACGCGTACGGTCCGACGACCGCGTTGCGGCCGATCACGGCGCGAGGGCCGACGTGCACGTTCACCCCCACCACCGCACGTTCGGCGACGATGGCGTCGCGGTCGACCCACGCGCCGGGCCCGATCTGGGCTCCGTGCTTCACTTCGGCGCCGGGGTCGACGTAGGCCGTCGGGTCGACGAATGCCGTCTTGTCGACCTTCGCGGTCGTGGCGACGAGGCCGCGCCCGTTGACGTGCTTGCGGTATCGACGCAGGACTCCGGCTTCGTCTTCGAACTCGACGTAGGTGATGCCCACGCTCTCCTCCTTCCGACGTGGTGGCTCCACGTCCGGACACATGTACAACATCCGCGCTGACCTGCGCATTCCCGCCATCTCAGGCGGCACTCAGGCCGGCTCTCGGGGTTCGCACTGAATTGCGCTCGGGCCAGCACCGAAACGGGTGCAGACTGCTTGTCGAGGCATCCACCCCGTCGATAGCGTCGCTCTCCATGTCGAACTTCCTGCTCTGCGCGAACCCCATCCAAGGCCACGTCGCGCCCATCATCGCCATCGCCCGAGACCTCGTGGCTCGGGGCCACCGCGTCACGGTGCTCACCGGCTCGCGCTTCCGCGACGCGGTCATCGCCGCCGGCGCCGACCACCGCGCGCTCGGCGGCCGTGCCGACTACGACGATCGGGTCATGCAGGACCACCTGCCGGAGCGTGACCGGTACCGCGGCGTCGCACGGCTCCAGTACGACATCCAGACGATCTTCATCAGGACGGTGCCCGACCAGTACCGAGGCGTCGAGGCGGCGATCGCCGACCTCGCGCCCGACACGATCCTCGTCGACTCGGTGTTCGCGGGCGTTCTGCCACTCCTGCTCGGCGACCCCGCGAGCCGTCCCGCGATCCTGGCCGCGGGCGTGGTACCGCTCAGCCAGTCGAGCTCGGATGCCGCGCCCTACGGGCTCGGACTCGCCCCGAAGCCGGGCGCCGTCGGGCGACTGCGCAACCGCATCCTCAACGTGCTCGTGCACCGGGTCGCGTTCCGGCAGTCGCAGCTGTTGGCGAACGACGTGCTCCGGTCGCTCGGAAGCCGCAAGCTCGACGGGTCGGTCCTCGACCTCTCGCGCCACTTCGACCGGTTCCTGCAGTTGTCGCCGGCCGAGTTCGAGTATCCGCGGAGCGACCTCTCGCCGAATATCCGGTTCGTGGGAACCGTGCTGCCCCCCGCACCGGTGTCGGGCCCGCTTCCCGAGTGGTGGGCGGAGCTCGACGACCAACGCCCGGTGGTGCACGTCACGCAGGGCACGATCGACAACAAGGACCTCGGCCGCCTCATCCGGCCCACGCTCGATGCGCTCGCCGACCGCGACGTGCTCGTCGTGGTCGCCACTGGCGGTCGCCCGATCGAGGAGCTCGGCGAGCTTCCCGGCAACGCGCGAGCAGCGGAGTTCCTGCCGTACGACCTGCTCCTTCCGAAGACCGACGTGTTCGTGACGAACGCCGGTTTCGGTGGAACGCAGTATGCGCTGAGCCACGGCGTGCCGCTCGTCGCCGCAGGGGATACCGAGGACAAGCCCGAGGTGTCGATGCGCGCCGAGTGGGCGGGCGTGGGCGTCAACCTGCGCAGCGGCACGCCGACGGCCGCCGCAATCCGCGCCGGCGTCGACCGCGTGCTGGCCGACCGCGGGTATCGCGACCGTGCGCGGGCGCTGGCCACCCGGATCGGCGAGTACGACACCTTCGACATGATCGAGGCCGAACTCGAGGCGGCGTCGATCACCGCTCGCCTGCGCCTGGAGTCGCCGCTCGGCTGAGCACGCAAGTTAGGCTGTCCTAAGCCGACGCCGTCGGCGCTGCCTCCGCCGACGACCCGCCGGCAACGACCCGGGACCGCCCATGACCGCCGCTCCGCTGCTCGAGCTCGACGCCGTGCGCATCCGTCATCTCGGTGCAGAGCGTCCGACGCCCGACGGCGTCTCGCTCGACATCCGCCCCGGTGAGGTGGTGCTCCTGCTCGGTCCCTCGGGGTGCGGCAAGTCGACGCTCGCGCTCGCCCTCGACGGGCTCGTACCGCACGCGATCGCGGCGGATCTCGACGGCTCGGTGCGGGTCGACGGACGCGACAGCCGCGAGCATTCCGTGGCGGAGCTCAGCGAGACGGTCGCGATGGTGTTCCAGGACCCCGATGCGCAGGTCGTCACCGGTTCGCTGCTCGACGAGGTCGCGTTCGGGCCCGAGAACCGCCTGGTGCCGGTCGACGAGGTGCTGGCCCGCTCCGAACGCGCGCTGAAGCTCGTCGGCCTCTGGGATCGCCGCTACGACAGCCCTGATGTGCTGTCGGGCGGAGGGCGCCAACGGCTTGCGATCGCGTCGGCCCTCGCCCTCGACGCCCCCGTGCTCGTGCTCGACGAGCCCACCGCGAACCTCGACCCGGCCGGCATCGACGAGGTGTACGCGGTGCTGCGTGAACTGGCCAACGAGCGGGAGCACGCGATCGTGCTCGTCGAGCACAACCTCGACTCGGCCGTCGACATCGTCGACCGCGTCGTCGTGCTCGACGCGGCCGGCCGGCTGGTGATCGACGGCCCGGTGCGCGACGTGCTGCAGGGCCGTGCCGGAGAACTCCTCGAACTCGGGGTGTGGCTTCCGGTCTCGACTCTCGCCGCCCTGCGACTGCGCAGCGCCGGCGTCGCGATCGACCCGTTGCCGCTCACCCCCTCCGAGCTCGCTGCGGCCCTGGATGCGATCAGCGAGCTGCCCGCCCCGGTCGCGGACGCGCCAGACGCGCTGGTCGCCACGGCGAGCCCGGCCATCACCGTGCGCGACCTGTCGGTGCAGCTGGGCGGACGCCGCGGACCGGTCGTCGTCGACGGGGTCGACCTCGACGTGGCATCCGGCGACTTCCTCGCGATCGTCGGCACCAACGGGGCCGGCAAGACGACCCTCCTGCAGGCGATCGCGGGCGTGATCCCGGCGCCGCGCGGCAGCGTCGACGTGCTCGGCATGGATCCGTCGCGGGCAGACGCGCGCGATCGGGCCCGCCGGATCGGCTTCGTGTTCCAGAACCCCGAGCACCAGTTCGTCGCCGACACGGTCGCCGGCGAGCTCGAGCTCAGCCTGCGGCTCCAGGGCGTCGAGGAGTCCGCGCGCCGCGACGAGGTCGATCGGATGCTTCGCCGGTTCGGACTCGAGCAGCATCGGCAGCGGCATCCGTTCCTCCTCTCGGGCGGCGAGAAGCGGCGGCTCTCGGTCGGCACGGCGCTCGTCGCCGGGGCGCCCGTGCTCGCGCTCGACGAACCGACCTTCGGGCAGGACCGCGCCCGCGCCTCCGAGCTGCTCGCCATGCTGCGCGACCTGAACGACGAGGGCACCACCGTGCTCGTCGTCACGCACGACCTGCAGCTCGTCGCCGACTACGCCGACCGGGTCGCGGTCATGCAGGAGGGGCGGCTGCTCGGCGTCGGCCCCACTGCCGAGGTGCTCGGGGGGCCGCTGATCGAGGCCGCCGGCCTACGCCATCCGCCGCTCGCACGGGCGACGCGAAGCCTCGCACGGCACCCCGAATGGCACTCGGTGGCACGGATGTCGCAGCTGCCGTCGCCCGGCGGAGCCGCCGCGTGACCGCCGCCACGACCGGCACGCACCCCGTGTCATCCGACGTCACGACGACGGGGGATGGCATCGCCGCACCGCACCGCCCGTTCCTGCACCGCCTGAACCCGATCGCGAAGCTCGCGGCACCCCTTCCCGTGATGATCGCGCTGCTGTTCACGCGGGACGTCGCCACCCCGCTCGTGTTCACGGTCGGCGCGCTCGCGCTGCTGCTCGTCGGCGCCCGACTGTCGCGCCGGGCGATCGCGGGGCTGCTCATCGGCACGCCCGTGGGCGTGGCCCTCATCGGGTTCACGCTCGGCGTGTGGGTCGACCCGGCGCGCATCGACCCGGCGGCGGCGGGCGCATCGGTCGTGCTCATCGAGATCGGCGACTGGCGCTTCACGCTCGCCGCCTACCTCGTCGGCATGGCCACGGCGCTGCGGATCGCGGCGATCCTGCTGCTCTCGCTCCTGGTGGGCTTGACGACCACCGGGCCCGAACTCGTGCGTGCCTCGGTGCAGAACCTTCGCATGCCGTACCGCGTCGGCTTCACTGCACTGGCCGCGCTGCGCTTCGTGCCGCGATTCCGGCACGAGCTCGACGTCATCCGCGCGGCCCATCGCGTTCGGGGGATGCATCGCGGACGGGGCCCGGTCGCCGCCCTGCGCCGCATCGTGTCGTACGCCATCCCGCTGCTCGCGAGCGCCATCCGTCACGCCGAGCGGGTCGCGCTCGCCATGGACGCCCGCGCATTCGGCGCCCATCCGACGCGCACCGAGCGGGTGATCAGTCGCTGGCGGGCACGCGACACCGCCTTCGTGGTGCTCTTCTGGGCGGCATCCGTCGCGGTGTTCTGGGTCGTCGCGACGGCGTGACGGCGCCGGAGGTGCACAGCGGGATTCGTGCGGGTCCGGGGGCGGGTCGGGTGCGGGTACGGTACCGGGAGCGCGCGGGGACGAGCAAAGGGGCCGGATGCCGCAGCACCCGACCCCCGCATACCTGCGACTCAGCCCGCAGCCGGTGCCGTGTCCTGGATCTCGACGACGAACACGAGCGTCTGGCCGCCGAGCTTGTTCTGCTCGGTCTGCTCCAGCCCGTACGCGTACTGCGGCGGAATCGTCACGATGAGCTTCGTGCCGACCTTCTGGCCGACGAGCGCCGCGCCGAAGCCCTGGATGACCTGGTCGGTCGCGAACTGGGCGGGCTCGCCGCCGTAGCTCTGGTCGAAGACCTCGCCGGTGTCCCAGCTCGTGCCCTGGTAGTGCAGCGTGACGGTGTCGCCGCTCGCGACCTCGTCGCCGTCGCCCTCTTCGAGCACCTTCAGCTGGTACTCGGCGGGCGGCGGCGTGGCCGGCAGGGTCACCGTGGGTGCCGCGCCGTCGGCGCCGAACTGCACCTCGGGCACGTCGTCGGTCCACTCGGCGGGCTTGAGCGGCTCCTGCACGTCGACGACGATGACGACGGTCTCGCCCGGCGCGACGCCGATCGTCTCGTTGCCCGTGTCGCCGTAGAGGGTCGACGCCGGCGCGACCGTGACGGTGCGCGAGCCCGTGGGCACGCAGTCGATCCCCGCGAGGAACGCCTCGAACACCGACTCGTCGCCGGCCTTGATGGTGGCCGGCTGCGAGAAGACCTGCTCGCCGCTCGTGCCCGCGAACGCACTGACGATGGCGTTGACGTTGTCGCCCGCCTGCGTCTTCTCGCCATCACCCTCGATGAGCACGGTGCGCTCGAGCTTCTCGGCCTCGAGCGGGGTGCTGAAGCTGACGGTCGGCGGGGCGGCGAAATCGCCCTCGACGTCGACGCCGTCGCTCAGCGATCCCGACGGGATCTCCATGCAGGCGGCGGCATCCGAGGTCTCGGCGTCGTCGGGCTGCTGGCTCGCGGTGCAGCCGGCGAGGACGAGGGCGGCGGCGGCGGCGAGCGCGAACGGCGCGGCGCGGCGCAGGGCGGAATTCATGCTGGGAGGTCTCGTTTCGATCGGGAACGCGAAGTCACAAGTCTGCCCTCCGCGCCTTTCGATTGCCTGAAAGCTCACTTTCGGGCCGGTTGGACGACAGAATGGGCATATGGGGGACACGAAGACGGTACCTGATTCCGACGAGGAGCTCGCTGGGGTGCGCGAGACTTCGGTCGGTCTCGACGAGGTGCTCTGGGATCCGATCTCGACGGCAGCGGTGGCCCGGTCGCACCCCGGGTTCGATGAACGCGTGCTCGACGCATGCTGCGGCGATGGGGCATCCGCGTTGCCGACCGCCGAGCTCGTGGGTCCCGGCGGCCACGTGGACGCCGTCGACCTCGACGAGTCCGCCGTGGCGATCGCACGTGAACGAGCCGGTGATCGGATGCCGCAGCTGCACCTCCACGTCGCCGACGTCACCACCTGGGAGGACGACGGATACGACCTCGTGCAGTGCGTGCTCGGCGTCGATCGTCTGCCCGACGTCGAGGCGGCCATGCGCCGACTGATCGAGCGAGCGCGCCCCGAGGGCCGGGTGGCCATCACCGTGTGGGCGCGGGGCGCGTTCGCGCCGTTGCGCGAGCTGCTTGCCGGCGCGCTGCCCGCGGACGCGGCATCCGACGCCGACGCGGCACCGGACGCCGACGGGCCATCCGACGCCGACGAGGACGCCGACACCGCTCCCGACGCCGCGGGCGTCGCCGAAACCCCGGGCACGCTCGCCCAGTGGCTCGCGCAGCTCGGCCTGGTCGACGTGCGCGCCGAGGCGGTGAACCGCCACCTCGCCGTCACGCCCGAACTCGCGTGGGAGCTGGTCCTCGGCACCGACATGCGCGAGACCGTCGCTGCGCTCGACGGCGAGACGGCCGACGTGGTTCGCGAGCGCTTCGTCGGCGCGATCGCCGAGCACGGGGTCACGACTGCCGACGTGACGACCATCATCGCGGTGGGCAGGCGCCCCGCGGACTGACTCCGCGTTCCACCCTGGGCGCGCGATTCGGTGTATCGGTTGCATCACGACGCCTTGCGGCGGCGTCGTCACGCAACGTATCTTCGAAGACACCGAAATAGTGACCGAATGGTCGGTCATGAAGTCAGCCCACCTCAGCGCCGAGAACCCGAGAGGGCTCAAAGGAGAGTTCACACATGCACCGAGCACATCGCCGCCTGCTCATTCCCGCCGCGGTCGCGGCATCGATCGCCCTCGCCTTCACCGGCTGCACCGCCTCGAACTTCGGCGGTGACGACGGTGGCGGCGACGCCGCCACGGAGTCCGGCCCCATCAAGATCGGCGCCGTGCTCGACATCACGGGTGTCGGTGCGAACCTCGGCGTCCCCGAGCAGAACACGCTGAACATGCTCGCCGAGCAGCTCAACGAGGACGGCGGCATCAACGGCCGCGAGGTGGAGCTGATCATCGAGGACAACCAGTCCACCGAAGACGGCGCGGCACGCGCCACGACGCAGCTCATCGAGAACGACAAGGTCGACCTCATCATCGGCGCGTCGCGCACCGGCCCGAGCCTCGCCATGCGTCCCCTCGTCGAGGCCGCGCAGATGCCGACCATCTCGGTCGCGGCGAACGCCGCTATCGTCGACGGCTCGGAGTGGGTGTTCAAGACCGCCCAGAACGACATCGTCGTGCTCGAGCGGATCCTCGACGACGCCGAGTCGAAGGGCTACACGAAGGTCGCGCTCGTGCGTGACGCCACCGGGTTCGGCGAGGGCATCGCCGAGATCATCGAGGAACTCGGCGCAGAACGCGGCATCACCCTCGTCGCGACCGAGGCCTTCGAGCCGAGCGCGACCGACTTCACCGCGCAGATGACGAACATCCGGGCGTCCGACGCCGACGCGGTCATCATCTGGGGCATCACCCCGTCGGCCGGTCTCGCGCAGGCCGCCTACGTGCAGCTCGGCGTGAACAAGCCGGTCTACCAGTCGCACGGCGTGGCGAACGACGCGTTCTTCGAGGCCGCAGGCCCCGCCGCCGAGGGCGTGCTCGCCCCCATGGGCCGCCTGCTCGTCGCCGACCAGCTCGATGCCGACGACCCGCAGAAGGAGGTCATCGACAAGTTCATCGCGGACTACACGGAGGCCTACGGCAGCTCGCCCTCGAGCTTCGCCGGCCACGCGTACGACGCGTGGAAGATCGGCGTCGCAGCCATCGAGGAGGCCGGGACCGACCCGCAGGCACTCCGCGACGCGATCGAGGCGACGAGCGACTTCGTGGGCATCTCGGGCGTCTTCACGATGACCCCCGAGAACCACTCGGGCCTCACGGCCGACGCGCTCATCATGGCGATCGCCGAGGGCGGCCGCTGGAACCTCTACGAGCAGTGAGCAGTCTCCGTTGACCGATTTCCTCCAGCTGACGGTGGCAGGGCTGTCACAGGGCTCCGTGTACGCCCTGCTCGCCGTCGGCCTGATCGCCACGTACACGGTGCGGCATGTCGTGAACATCGCCCAGGGCGATTACGCGACGCTGGCCGGCCTGGGGAGCATCTCGCTCGTCAGCGCCGGCCTGCCGCTGCCGCTCGCGATCCTCATCGCGCTCATCACCGTGACCCTCGCCTCGGTGCTCGTCGAACGTCTCGTGATCTCGCGCGTGAAGAACCTCACGACGCTCGTCTCGATCATCCTGACGCTCGGCGTGTCGACCCTGTTGCAGGCGATCATGCTGCTCACGTGGGGCGCCGAGGCGAAGCGGCTGCCGGCCTTCCCGGGTTCCGACCTGAACCTCGGCGGCGTCAGCATCCGCTCGCAGGAGCTCTGGATGCTCGGCGCGCTGGTGGTGGTCGGCGGCGGCGTGCTGCTCTTCTACGAGAAGACCCGCTGGGGCAAGGCGCTCCGGGCCTCCGCGGAGCAGCCCGTCGCGGCTCGCATCGTCGGCATCTCGCCGGCCGCGGCATCCATCATCGCGTTCGCCATCGCGGGCTTCGTGGGCGCCGCGGCGGGCGTGGTCTCGTCGCCGATCTACCTCTCGATCTGGTCGGGCGGCCTGCTGCTCGGCCTCAAGGGATTCGTGGCGGCGGTGCTCGGCGGGCTGTACTCGTTCCGCGCGGCGATCGTCGGCGCGCTGCTGCTCGGCGTACTCGAGTCGTACGTCGCGGGCTACGTGGCATCCGGCTGGAAGGATGCGGTCGCGTTCTTCATCCTCATCCTCGTGCTCATCATCCGGCCGGCGGGCCTCGTGCTCCGCCCGAATGCGGTAAGGGTCTGACGTGACGCTCCTCGACAGGACCGATGGCGCCATCCGGTCCAAGACGGGCTTCTGGCCCAACAACCGCGGCACCATCATCGGGGTCGCCGTGTTCGTCGCGATCATCCTGATCGTGCCGTTCACCGCGAGCTCGTCGCTCATGAACATCGCGGTCTTCTCCATGATCTTCGCGCTGCCGGCGATCGGCCTGTCGCTGCTCATGGGCCTCGCCGGCCAGGTCTCGCTCGGCCAGGCGGCGTTCTTCGCGATCGGCGCCTACACCCACGCGATCCTGCTGCAGAAGTTCGAGATGCCCGGTGTCGTCGCCGCGATCGGCGGGGTCGTCGCGGCGATGCTCGCGGCGCTCCTCGTCGGCCTGCCGATGCTCCGCCTGCGCGGGCACTACCTCGCGCTGGCGACCCTCGGCCTCGGCTTCATCGTCATGATCGCGGTGCGCGAGTGGGACTTCACCGGCCGCACCACGGGCATCTACGGCTTCGGGCGACCGGAGGTCTTCGGCATCCCGATCGACAACAACGGCCTGTTCTTCTGGTTCGTCGCGCCGTTCGTGGTGATCGGCCTCGTGCTCGCGCTGAACCTCACGCGCTCACGGGCGGGCCGAGCGCTCTCGGCGGTCAACGACTCCGAGCTCGCGGCCGAGTCGGTGGGCGTGAACACGTACTCGCTGCGCGTGAAGGTGTTCACGCTGTCGGCCGGCTTCGCGGGCCTCGGTGGCGTGTTCTACGCGTACCAGGTGCAGATCGTCTCGCCGCAGGTCGCGGAGTTCCACGTGTCGGTCGAGCTGCTGCTCATGGTGGTCATCGGCGGACTCGGGTCGGTGTGGGGCGCCATCGCCGGCGCGTTCATCGTCGAGCTCCTCTCCGAGGGCCTGCGCGACCTCATCCCCGCGATCATCCCGGGCGCCACCGGCGAGGTGCAGCTCATCGGCTACGGCCTCGTGCTCATCCTCGTCATCCTGCTGCTGCCGGGCGGCATCGTGCAGGTCGTGCGGACGATCTGGGGCGCCATCCGAGGCAGGGCGGGAAGGCGAGCGGATGCCGCGGCAGCGCGTGCGGCCGCAGCGGACGCCGCGACCGGAGACGTGCCGACCCGAGCGTTCGGCGGACTCCCCGCCGAGCCGGGCGACGCCGAGCTCGGCGAAGCCCTCACGAGCGAAGCGGATGCCGCGGCAGCGCGTGCGGAGGCCGGAGGCGCCGACCTCGGCGAGATCGGGCTGCCCGCCGTCTCGACCCCCGTGCCCGAGGGCGAGCCCATCCTCGAGGTGCGCGGGCTCACGAAGCGCTACGGCGGCGTGGTCGCCGTCAACGACGTGAGCTTCACGGTCCCCGCCGGCCGGATCATGGGCCTCATCGGCCCGAACGGCGCCGGCAAGACCACATGCTTCAACATGATCACGGGCGCGATCTCGCCGACGTCGGGCACGGTGTCGTTCCTCGGCGAGGAGATCCAGAGCCGCAAGCCGCACGTGGGTGCGGTGCGCGGTCTCACCCGCACGTTCCAGAACCTGCAGGTGTTCTCGTCGACCGATGTCGAGGGCAACGTGTACATGGGTCGCTACCGCAAGGGCCGCGCGGGCATCCTCCGCGGCATGCTGGGTCTCCAGGGTCGGGAGCAGTACACCCACGAGGACATCGCGCACGACATCCTGGCCTCGATGCGCCTCGGCGACGTCGCCGCGCTCCCGGCCGGCGACCTCCCCTTCGGTCGCCAGCGCATGATGGAGGTCTGCCGAGCGCTCGCCCTCGAGCCGGCGCTCCTGCTCCTCGACGAGCCCATGGCCGGGCTCTCGGGCCAGGAGCGCGAGATGCTCGCCGCGCTACTGCGGCGGCTTCGCGACGCCGGGCTCACGATCGTGCTCGTCGAGCACGACGTGGCGCAGGTGATGGCGCTCGCCGACACCGTCGCGGTGCTGGACGAGGGCGAGCTCATCGCCCACGGCGATCCCGAGTCGGTGCGGAACGATCCGGCGGTGATCGTCGCGTACCTCGGCACCGACGCCGAGGAAGCGAAGGCCGAACTCGAGGAACTGGAGGAGCACGCATGACGCTCAAGGTCGAGTCGCTCGGGGCGGGCTACGGCAAGCTCGCGATCCTCCACGAGGTGAGCCTCGAGGTCGCCGCCGGCGAGATCGTCACCGTCGTCGGCTCGAACGGCGCCGGGAAGACCACGCTGCTGCGCGCGATCAACGGCATCCTCAAGCCGACCACCGGGCGGGTCACGCTCGAGGGCGCCGACATCACCGGCCG
>DASUVU010000296.1:0-5788 GCA_036378815.1 Agromyces sp.
TGACACTGACCTCGGCTGGCGAGCCGACGGTTCCGGATGCCGTGGCAGCGCCGCTCTCGCCGGCGCCGTGTCCCGCATGTCCGCCCTCCCCGTTCCCGCCGCCCATGTCCATCACCGAGTACTCGCCGAGCAGCGTGGCACTCCACGCGATCGCGCCGGCGCCGAGCGCGGTCGTGACCGCGACCCCGACGACGGCGCATCGCAGGAGGTCACGCCGCGACGGCATCGGAGCTCGCCCCCTCGGAAGGTGCGACCGGCGTGTCGGCGGAATCCGCCTTCCCTGCCCGCTGGACGCGGAGCGCGGCGAACGACGCCGTGGCCACGACCGCGAGCGCGTTCGCGCCGTGGATCAGTCCGAGGTACGGCGAGTCGGTGATCGAGAAGCCGAGCACCACCTGCAGTGCGACGACCCCGAGCACGATCGCCGCCCACATCGTGGTGCCGCGGACCGGTACGAAGAACGAGACCACCAGCAGTGCGAGTGCGAGGAGCGGAATCAGGACACCGCCCACGATGCCGTGGATCATGAATCCGACCTCGCCGACGCCACCTGCCTGGAAGCTCTCGAGCAGCGCCTTGTCGACCACGCCGCCCTCCGACACCAGGTTGAGCATGCCGCCGAACGCGAACGCGATCGCGGCGGACTGCACGGCGACCGCGCCGGCGACGGTCCAGGCCAGTGCGGTGTAGAGCTTGCGCATGATGCCTTCTCCTTCGTGCGGCGCCGGTCCGTGGCATCCGCTCGCCGTCGACCTTCGTCGACTCGCGCCGCCGCCGGAACGCAGCAGACCGGATGCCGCGTGGCGGAGTGCCGCACACCGCATGGGGGTCAGCCTCCAAGGGGCGGTACGGATGTCCCCCTCCCCTCGAACGGCCCAGAGGAGGACGATGGAACCGTGCTCCGCAGGTGGGGATGGCTCGCAGCCCTGGCGCCGCTCGGAGCGGCGTCGCTGGTGTACGTCGTGGTCGCGCGCGGATTCCTCGCCGGCGCCGCGGATCCCGCCCTGGCCTGGCCGCTGCTCGGCATCGTGCCGTTGTTCGCGTTCAGCATGTGGCTGCTGACGGCCTCCACGGTGCGCTCGGCGCTGTTCCTCGCGTGGGCGGCGACCGCGATGGCGGTGGGCTCGGCGTTCGAGACGTTCCTGCTGACGAACCCCGACGTGATCCGCGAGTCGTGGTACCCGCTCTTCAACCTCCTCGGGCTGACCGCCTCCACGGTCGCGTCCTCCGCATTCATCAGCATGTTCGCAACCTTCCCGACGGGCATCCCCGAGCGGCGGTGGCAGCGCGTCTCAGTCTGGCTGTTCTGGGTTCCCGTCGTGCTCGTCCCGCTCTCGCTCGTGGTGGTGCCGCACGTGCTCACGCCGGAGGTGCACGCCGAGCAGGGAACGGCGATCCCGAACCCGTTCGCCCTGCCGGCCCTCGCCTGGGCGGACCCGATCGTGACCTGGATCGTCTACTCGTGGCCGGCCGTGTTCCTCGCCCTCGCGGTGCTGGTCTCGCGGGCGTTCTTCGGCGATCCCGAGGTGCGGGCCCGCACGCGCCTGATGGCCTGGGTCACCTTCGCGATCGTCGTGAGCTACTCGCTCACGCTGTTCCTGCCCGAGAACGGGATGCTCAACGCAGCGGTGCTGGTCGTGCTCACGGCGATTCCGGTGGTGGCGATCCACGGCATCCTCCGCCACGGCGCATTCGACGTCGCGGCGACGGACCGCGCCCGCTTCGTCACGCGGTCATCCGACGTGCTCATCACCGTGCTCTACGGCATCGCCGCCGTCGCTCCCGCCGTGCTGCTGCTCGGTCGCCTGACGCCCCTCGGCATCGCCTTCCTGACGGCGCTCGTGGCGGTCGCGCTGCTCCCCGTGCGCGGATGGGTGCAGCGGTGGATCCACCGGGTCGTGTTCGGCGACCGCGATCGCCAGCTCGCGATGCTGAGCGAACTCGGCGCAGAGCTCGAGCGCGCCGGCGAACCGGGCGACCTCCTGACCCACCTGGCTTCCGCCGTGGCCGATGGGCTCGGAGCGTCGTGGGTGCGCATCCGCCTCACCGGGCCCGACGGCGCGCTGGCTGCGTCGCCTGTGGGTGTCACCGGCGGGGTCGTGGGTGAGCCGGTCGAGACCGCCGACCTCGTCCACGCCGACGAGGTGCTCGGCCGCATCGAGGTCGGACCACGCCACCGTGGCGAGTACAGCGAGGCCGAGCGCACCCTGTTGCGTACGGTCGCCGGTCAGGCCGCGGCATCCGTTGCCAACGTGCGCCTGACGGCGCGGCTCGCCGAGCAGCTCGCTGAGTTGACCGCCTCGCGCGAGCGCCTCGTGGCGGCGCAGGACGACGAGCGCCGACGGCTGGAGCGCGACCTGCACGACGGCATCCAGCAGGACATCGTCGCGCAGATCGCCGGCCTCAGGCTTGCGCGCAACCGCCTGGAGCGCGGACAACTCGGCGCGGGCGAGCTGACGGAGCTGCAGCAGCAGGCCCGCCAGACGCTCCCCGACCTGCGCGAGCTCGCGCACGGCATCCACCCGCCGGTGTTGAGCGACAACGGGCTCTTCGCCGCGATCGAGTCGGGTGCCGCGCGATTCCCGATCCCGCTCACGGTCGACGCCGACGCGCGGGTTCGCACCGAGCGGTATCCCGACGACGTCGAGACGACCGCCTACTACGTGGTGCGCGAGGCCCTCGCGAACACGGCGAAGCATGCGAACGCCACGAAGGCGACCGTGGCGCTGGCCCGGACCGACGGACAGCTGCACGTCTCGATCCGCGACGACGGATGCGGCCTGGGTGCCGTCTCCTCGGCGGCGCGGGCGAGCGGCGGGCTCGCGAACATCCGCGACCGGGTCGCGGTGCTGCGCGGCACCGTGAGGATCTCGTCGGCGAGCCCCTCCGGCACGACGGTGGACGTCGACCTGCCGGTGCGAGGATCCGCCGCGACGGCCGGGGCAGGAGGACGATAGGACCGTGGACCGCAGGTGGGTGTGCCTCGCAGCGCTGGGCCCGATCGGGATCGCCGCGCTCGTCTACATCGTCGTCGTCCGGGGCTTCATCGATGCCGACGCCGACCACGGTCTCGCGTGGCCGATCCTCGGCGCGCTGCCGCTGTTCGTGCTCGGCATGTGGCTGCTCACGGTGACGAGGTCGCTCACCGCCGTGCTGATCTCGCTCGCGGCGACGGCGATCCTGGTCGGGTCCGCCTACGAGACCTTCCTGCATCGCAACATCGAGATCATGGCGGAGCCGTGGTTCCCCTTCTTCAACCTCATCGGCCTCACCGCAGACGCCGCCGCGACGTCGGCGTTCCTCATCGTGTTCGCGACGTTCCCCGACGGCGTGGTCGAGCATCGGTGGCAGCGAATCGCCGTCGCCTTCCTGTGGACCCCGTTGCTCATGGGTCCGTTGACGCTGCTCACCACGTCGCATGTCGTGATGTCGCCGTGGATCGGCATCAGCGGTGACGGCATCCCCAACCCGTACGTCGTGCCATGGCTCGAATGGGCGGCACCGGTCGTCGCCGTCATCTTCTTCCAGGCGTGGCCCGCGGTGATCCTCGGACTCGTCGTGCTGGGCACCCGATCACTGTTCGGCTCACCGGAGGTGCGGACGCGCACGCGGGTCATGGCGATCACGGTCGCCGGAGCCGCGGCGGCGTTCGCGATCTGGCCGCTCCTCCCGTGGCCGGAGGTCGGGCAGTTCATCGTGTACGGGGCGCTCGTCGCCCTGCCGATCGCCGCGGTGCACGGCATATTCAAGTACGGTGCGTTCGACGTCCCGTCGGGTGATCGTGGTCGCAACGCCGCGCGCTCCGCGAACCTGCTCATCACGGTCTTCTACGCCATCGCGGTCGCGACGCCGGCGATCCTGCTGTCGGTGCGGCTTCGCGTCGTGCCCGCGGTGATCGTCACGACCCTGGTTGCGGTCGCACTGCTGCCGGTGCGCACCTGGGTGCAGCGGTGGATCCACCGCAGGCTCTACGGCGACCGCGAACGCCAGCTCGAACTGCTCGGCGAGCTCGGCGCGAGCCTCGAGGAGGCCGGCGAGCCGCGCGACCTGCTCACCCGGCTCGCCGAGGCGGTGCGCGACGGCCTCGGCGCCTCGTGGGTCCGGATCCGGCTGGCGACGCCAGACGGTTCGCTCGCCGCGTCGCCCGTGGGCGCTGCCGGGGATGCGGACGCGCCGGCCGAGCCGACCCTCTCCGCCGACCTGGTGCGCGGCGACGAGACACTCGGCCGCATCGATGTCGGGCCACGGCACCACGGCGACTACAACGACGCCGAGCGGATGCTGCTGCGCACGGTCGCGGGCCAGGCCGCGGCATCCGTGGCCAACGTGCGCCTCACCGCGCAGCTCGCCGAGCAGCTCGTGGAGCTCACCGCCTCGCGCGAGCGGCTCGTCGCCGCGCAGGACGACGAGAGGCGGCGCCTCGAGCGCGACCTGCACGACGGGATCCAGCAGAACGTGGTGGCCCAGATCGCCGGGCTGCGGCTCGCGCGCAACCGGCTGCAGCGCGGCGAGCTCACGCCCGCCGAGCTGAATGAACTGCAGGATCAGGCACGCGAGACGCTCACCGACCTGCGCGAGCTCGCGCAGGGGATCCACCCGCCGGTGTTGAGCGACAACGGGCTCGTCGCGGCCGTGGAGTCGGGCGTCGCACGCTACCCGATCCCGCTCTCGGTCGAGGCAGATGCCGGGGTGCGCGCCGAGCGGTATCCCGACGATGTCGAGACGACCGCCTACTACGTGGTGCGCGAGGCGCTCGCGAATACGGCGAAGCACGCGAACGCCACGCGCGCGTCGGTCGCGCTCGCACGATCGAACGGGCACCTGCGCATCTCCATCACCGACGACGGGTGCGGCATCGCCGGATCTGCCGCGGATGCCGCGACGTCGGATGCCGCAGCGACGGCCTCGCACGGGGGACTCGCGAACATCCGCGACCGGGTCGCCGCGCTGCGCGGTACCGTGACCGTGTCGACGGCCGATCCATCGGGCACGACGGTGCTCGTCGACCTGCCCGTCGACCGCCCCGGCACGGGCGCCCCCGAGCGTGAGGGAGAACGCGTTGGATGATTCGGACGCGCTGCGGGTCGTGATCGCCGAGGACAACTACCTCGTACGGGAGGGGCTGCGTCGCCTGCTCGAGGACTCCGGCGAGATCGACGTCGTCGCCTCGACGGGGAACGCGACCGAGCTCGTCGACGCCGTTCGGCGGCTCTCGCCGCATGCGGTGCTCACCGACATCCGGATGCCGCCGGGCCACCACATGGAGGGCATCGAGGCCGCGCACGCGATCCGCGCGGCCTCGCCCTCGACGGGGGTGGTCGTGCTGTCGCAGCACGCCGATGAGAGCTACGCGCTCGCACTGTTCTCCGACGGATCGGCGGGGCTCGGCTACCTGCTGAAGGACCGGATCGGGGACCTCGAGGACCTCGTGCACGCCCTGCGCGAGGTGCGCGCGGGCGGCTCGGTCATCGACCCGCAGATCGTGGACACACTCGTGCGCCGCCGGAGCGCCGCGGCGTCGAGCCCACTGTCGGCACTGTCGCCGCGCGAACTCGAGGTGCTGCGCGAGATGGCCGCCGGCAAGACCAACGCGGGCATCGAGCAGTCGTTGTTCCTGTCGTCGTCGACGGTGGAGAAGCATGTCAACGCGATCTTCACGAAGTTGCGACTGCCCGAGTCGGGCGTGCATCGGCGGGTGGCCGCGGTGCTGGCGTTCCTGCAGGACGCGGAGACGACACCGTAGGCCCACCGCCTCATGCTCGGCGGAGCAGGGCGGCGGCACACCCGG
>DASUVU010000297.1:0-2912 GCA_036378815.1 Agromyces sp.
GGCAAGGTGCTCATCGACGTCGCAGCGGTCAGCTGAAGCGCAGCGACACCTCGCATCACGTTGTGACGCCCCCGTCGCCGTGAATTTGGGTCTCGACCCCACCCGCGATGGTGTGCCACCATGCGATGACGAACAGCCGGCCCGACGTCGTGCCGGCAGAAGGGGGCGACATGCAGAACCGGACCAGGCGCGTGTGGAGCGTCGCGACGATCGCCGCACTCGCGGCGGCGGCGCTGGCGGCGACACCCGCGTACGCAGCACCGAACAACAACTCCGTCAAGAAACTCACGAACGCGGTGACCGCCGAGGGGGTGCTCGACCATCTCGAGGCGCTGCAGGACATCGCCGACACGTACGGCGACCGGGCGGCCGGCCGCGACGGCTACGGCGCGTCGGTCGACTACGTCGTGGGCGAGCTCGAGGCCGCCGGCTACACGCCCGAGGTGCAGGAGTTCACGTTCCAGTACACCGACGAGAACAACGTGCTCCGCCGGGTGAGCCCCAATCCGAGGGAGTTCATCGACGGCACCGACTTCCTGCGGAACCGATTCGACTCCGGCGTGCCTGAGGGGACCGCCACGGGCGCGCTGCAGCCGGTCGGCCTGGTCATTCCCGCGGCGAACCTTCCGGCCAACAGCAACACCAGCGGCTGCGAGGCATCCGACTTCGCCGGATTCCCTGCCGGGAGCGTCGCACTGGTGCAACGCGGCACCTGCGGCTTCAACGTCAAGATCCTGAACGCCCAGGCAGCCGGCGCGTCCGCGGTCATCGTCATGAACGAGGGCCAGCCGGGACGCACCGGACTCGTGGGCATGATCGGTGACGCCACCGGGCTCATGATCCCGGCGGTGTTCGTCACGTCGGCGGCGGGAGAGGATCTCGCCTCCACGCCGGGTGCGACGGTCACCGTGACGGTCGACTTCGACGCGGAGCCGCGCACTGCGTACAACGTCATCGCCGAGACCGCGTCCGGCAACACTGCCAACACGGTCATGGCGGGCGCGCACCTCGACAGCGTGCAGGACGGCGCCGGTATCAACGACAACGGTTCTGGAAGCGCCGCGCTGCTCGAGACCGCGATCCAGATGGCGAAGGTCAAGCCGAACAACGCGGTTCGATTCGCCTGGTGGGGCGCAGAGGAGGAGGGGCTGCTCGGGTCGGAGTACTACGTCGAGCAGCTCACCGACGCCGAGATCGCTCGCATCGCGCTGTACGTGAACTTCGACATGATCGGGTCGCCGAACTACATGTTCGGGGTCTACGACGGTGACAACTCGAGCGGCACCGCACCCGCGGGATTCATCCCCCCGGGGTCTGCCGAGATCGAGGACGTCTTCGAGGGGTTCTACGCGAGTCGCGGGCTCCCCTACCAGGACACGGAGTTCTCGGGTCGCAGCGACTACGGTCCCTTCATCGCGGTCGGGATCCCGGCCGGCGGCCTCTTCACCGGCGCTGAGGGCGTGAAGACGGTCGACGAGGCTGCGCTCTACGGTGGCGTGCCAGGGGCGGCGTACGACCCCTGCTACCACGCTCCCTGCGACAACCTGACCGGCGAGGGCCAGAACGTGGCGCTGTACGACCAACTGCGCGCGGACTACGACCTGGTGGGCAACGTCAACGTGTTCGCCCTGGACGTGAACGCGGACGCACTCGCGACCGCCGTGATCACGTTCGCGTACGACACGTCGACCGTCAACGGCGTGCGCGTGCCGGGCAAGTCGCACGGCGCGGGCAACAGCGCCGACGCGTTCAAGGACCGGTTCGAGAGCTGACACTCTGACGACGCGGCGGGTGCCCTCGGCGCCCGCCGCGTCGTCGTGCGCCTCACCCGAACGTGAAGCAGTACGCCTCGACGCCCGCCTCGAGGAACTCGATCTCGAACACGCGGTCGGCGACCCGATCGCTCTGACGGACAAGCTGGTACGTGTTCTGGTCGGTGACCGATCCCCGGCCGTCCCCGTCGACGTCGGTACCGCGCGACTCGCCCACCGGGCGCCCGTCGAGGGTGACCCGGAACGGCACGGATGCCCCGGCCCGCACGGGCCCCATGACGAGGTTCACGTCGCGAGCGTGGAAGGCGAAAGAGATCCGTCCGCCCGACTCGTTCAGCACCGCGGCGTGGCTCGCGACCGTCCAGTCGCCCGTGAGGTCCCACGTGTTGGTCACCAGCCGGCGACCGCCCGCGTACACGTGCGGGCGGTCGTAGAACTCCCCCTGCTCCGACACGAAGCCGCTGCTCTGCCGGTATCCGAGGTAGGTCTCGGGACTCCGCAGGGATCGCCAATCGGCGGCGACCTCCAGCCCGGACGGTTCGACCATGACGAGGTCGGTGTCGAGGTCATGCGCCCCGGCCTCGACGAGGAGCTGCTGGATCGCCATCTCCGTCATGGCGTACTCGCCCTCGCCGAAGTGGTGGAACCGCAGGCGACCCTTCGCATCGGCGAGGTAGACCGCAGGCCAGTAGTGGTTCGCGAACTCGTTCCACACGCCGTAGTCGCTGTCGACGGCGACCGGGTAGCGGACTCCGAGGTTCCGGGTCTGCTCGGTCACGTTCCGCAGGTCGGCCTCGAAGCCGAATTCGGGCGTGTGCACGCCGACGATGGTCAACCCCGCGTGCTCGTACTTCTCGGCCCAGGCCCGCAGGTACGGAAGCGTCCGCAGCCAGTTGATGCACGTGTAGGTCCAGAAGTCGACGAGCACGACCCGGCCCTGAAGGCCCTCGGGGGTCAACGGTTCCGAGTTCAACCAGCTCGTGGCTCGATCGAACGACGGCAGGCGCCCTTCGTCGGGGAGGACGTTCTGGTCGCCCGCCAGCCGGTGGGCAAGGGATCGGAGCAGGCCGCCGCGGCCCTCGCGGGCGATCACGGCGTCGGCGACGGAGTCGCCGGTGCGGGGGTCATCGGACATGACTG
>DASUVU010000298.1:0-13474 GCA_036378815.1 Agromyces sp.
CCGTCTCCGAGGCGTCGGCCGCGGCATCCGGTCGCCCGTCGCCCGCGTAGCCGCGCTGGAATCGAGCGTCGTAGCGCGGGTCGAGGCGTCTCGCATCCGGCTCGCTCATGCGCCACTCCCTCGTGCCCCGCCTCGCCGTTCAGGATACGCCGGTACCGCCGCGGCCTCACTCCTCGGGTTCGCCGCTGAGCAGCCCGCGGAGCCAGTCGCGGGCCTCGATGAAGATCTCGTCGTCGTACTTCGAGTGGTACGAGACCTCGCGTCGGTCGGCGCGGGGGTACGAGCCGAGGAAGATCACGTTGGGGCTGGTGCGGCGCAGGCCGAGCAGGGCGTCGGCCACCCGCTCGTCGGCGATGTGCCCGTCGAGGTCGACCACGAACCGGTAGCGACCGAGGGCGTCGCCGATCGGCCGTGACTCCAGCAGCGACAGGTTCACGCCCCGGGTGGAGAACTGCTCGAGCATGGCGAGCAGGGCGCCGGGCTCGTCGGTCGGCAGCTCGACGATGAGGCTCGTCTTGTCGGCTCCGGTGGGCTCGGCGAGCGTCCGCTTCGTCGACACGAGGACGAACCGCGTGACCGCGTTGGGGTTGTCGCCGATGTCGCGGGCGAGGATCTCGAGGTCGAGGTGCTCGGTGATGCCGGGAGGTGCCACCGCGGCATCCGCCTGGCTGCTCTCGAAGAGGGATGCCGCGGCCTGCACGTTGCTCGCGGCGGGGATGTGCCCGTGCTCGGGCAGCTCCCGCTCGAGCCAGCCGCGCGACTGCGCATACGCCACCGGATGCGCGTTCACGATGCGGACGTCGCGCAGGGCCGTGCCGGGTCGGGCGACGAGCACGAAGTTCACCGGCACGAGGTACTCGCCGACGATGCGCAGGCCCGGCACCGTCGCAAGGGCGTCCTGGGTCGCCGAGACGCCTCCCTCGACCGAGTTCTCGATGGCGATCATCGCCGCGGTGGAACGCCCGCTCGTGACATCGGCGAGCGCCTCCCCCACGTTGTTCACGCTGCGCCAGTGCTTGCCCTCCGCCTCGGGCACCTGCTTCAGCGCCGCCTCGGTGAACGTGCCGGCCGGCCCGAGGTACGAGTAGGTCTCCGCGGGTGGGGTGGAGGCGGCTCCGGTCATGGACGCAAGCCTAGTGAGCGGATGCCACCCCTCCGAGTTGCCCGAATCTCACGAGAATCGGGCGACTCGCGCAGCGGCAGCGGCTAGCGTCGAGACGACCGCAATCCCGAGGACGCGAGGGGGTCGGCTCATGACGGTGACCGACGAGACGACGGCCGCTGCGGGCGCGGGGCCGGCGCGCCCGATGCCGACCGATGACGAACGCCGCGCAGGGCTCCGCCAGATGAAACGGGTCGCGACGAGCCTGCTCATCGTGGCGGCGGCGGTGTTCGCGGTGTCGTTCGCACTGCAGGACCAGGTGCCGTGGCTCGGGTTCGTCCGCGCGGCCTCCGAAGGGGCGATGGTCGGCGCGATCGCCGACTGGTTCGCGGTCACCGCGCTGTTCCGGCATCCGCTCGGCCTGCGCATCCCGCACACGGCGATCATTCCAACCCGCAAGAACGAGATCGGCGCGACGCTCGGCGCGTTCGTCGAGCACGAGTTCCTCTCCGAGGACGTGGTGCTCGGCAAGCTCCGGTCGATCGGCATCTCGCGCCGGCTCGGCGGCTGGCTCGCGCAGCCGGCCAACGCCGAGCGACTCACCGCCGAGGCCTCCGTGGCGGCCCGCGGCATCCTCACCCTGCTCGGCGACGACGACGTCGAGGACGTCATCGAGAAGCTCGCCCGGCGGCACCTGTTCGAGCCCGAGTGGGGACCCGCGATGGGCCGCTTGGGTGAACGGCTGGTCGCCGCCGACCAGCATCGCACCGCCGTCGACGTCATGGTCGAGAAGACGGAGGAGTGGCTCGAGACGCATCCCGAGGCGTTCGGCGGCCTGGTCTCGGGCCGCCTGCCGAGATGGGTGCCCGACATCGTCGAACGCATCGTCGACGAGCGGACGCATCGCGAGGTGCTCGCCTTCGTGCGTGCCGTGCGCGACGATCCGCGGCATCCGCTGCGCGAGGCGATCGACCGCTACCTCACCGACCTGACGGTCGACCTGCAGCACGACCCCGCCACGATCGAGCGGCTCGAGCGGCTGAAGATCGACCTGCTCGAGAGCCCGCGGGTGCGCGAGTTCGCCGCCGAGGCCTGGGCGAGCATGAAGGAGACGCTCGCGGCATCCCTCGCCGATCCCGACAGCGAGCTGCGGGCGGGCTTCCGGTCGGCGGTGATCGAGGTGGGCGGCCGGCTCGCGAACGACGCCGAGCTCGCCGCGAAGGTCGACGAGTGGGTGACGGATGCCGCGACCTACGTGGTACGCAACTACCGCCATGAGATCGCGGACGTGATCACCGAGACCGTCGAGCGGTGGGACCCGCAGGAGACGACCGAGAAGCTCGAACTGCAGGTCGGACGGGACCTGCAGTTCATCCGCATCAACGGCACGGTGGTGGGTGCGCTCGCCGGGCTCCTCATCTACACCATCGCCACGGGCGTGCAATCCCTCGTCTGATCCGCCGCTCGCACCTCTCGTTCCGGGGGTGCAAATCCGACACCGTGAACGGCGAATCGCCGTGCTCGTGGCGGAATATCACCCCCGGAACAGTCGAGGGCGATGCAAGACTGGTCCACATGCACGAGCGAGCGGGGACTCAAGCGACCGAATCCGACCTCATCGATGTGGAAGCCCTCGTCAGGGCGTACTACGAGAAGCAACCCGACGTCGCGGTCCCCGAGCAGCGCGTCGTGTTCGGCACTTCTGGCCATCGCGGCTCGTCGTTCACCACGAGCTTCAACGAGCACCACATCCTCGCCGTCACGCAGGCGATCGTCGACTATCGCACGTCGCAGGGCGTGACCGGGCCCCTCTTCATCGGCGCCGACACGCACGGCCTGAGCGGCCCCGCGCTGACGACGGCGCTCGACGTGCTCGTCGGCAACCGGGTGCGCGTGCTCGCCGACGAGTTCGACGACTACGTGCCGACCCCGGCCCTGAGCCACGCCATCCTGACGTGGAACAACGACCCGGCCAGGCGCGCCGAGGGCGAGGCCGACGGCATCATCATCACCCCGAGCCACAACCCGCCGCAGGACGGCGGCATCAAGTACAACCCTCCGCACGGCGGCCCGGCCGACTCGGATGCCACGAGCTGGATCGCCGACCGAGCGAACGAGCTGATCGCCGGAGAGCTCCGCGAGGTGAACCAGGCCGAACCGAGCGGCGTCGAGACCTACGACTTCCGCGGGCGGTACGTCGACGATCTCGCGAACATCATCGACTTCGAGGCGATCAGGCAGAGCGGCATCCGCATCGGCGCCGACCCGCTGGGCGGGGCATCCGTTCACTACTGGGCCGCGATTCGCGACCGCTTCGGCATCGACCTCACCGTCGTGAACGAACGCGTCGACCCCACGTGGTCATTCATGACGCTCGACTGGGACGGCAAGATCCGCATGGACCCGTCGAGCGCGTCGGCCATGGCGTCGGTACTCGCCAACGCCGAGGGCTACGACATCCTCACGGGCAACGACGCCGACGCCGACCGCCACGGCATCGTGACACCCGACGGCGGGCTCATGAACCCCAACCACTACCTCGCGGTCGCGATCGAGTACCTCTTCGCGCACCGTCCCGAGTGGCGACCGGATGCCGCGATCGGCAAGACGCTCGTCTCGAGCTCGATGATCGACCGGGTCGCCGAATCCCTCGGACGCCGGCTCTGGGAGGTGCCCGTCGGGTTCAAGTGGTTCGTTCCGGGACTCATCGACGGATCGGTCGGATTCGGCGGTGAGGAGAGCGCCGGCGCGTCGTTCCTGCGATTCGACGGCACGGTCTGGACGACCGACAAGGACGGCATCCTGCTGTGCCTGCTCGCGTCCGAGATCCGTGCGGTCACGGGCAGGTCGCCCTCCGAGCTGTACGCCGACCTCGTCGAGCGGTTCGGCGATCCGGCCTACGAGCGAACGGATGCCGCGGCATCCCCCGCCCAGAAGGCCGCCCTCGGCAGGCTCACCCCCGACGCGATCGCCGCGACCGAGCTCGCGGGCGAGCCGATCACGGCGAAGCTCTCGCACGCGCCCGGCAACGACGCGGCGATCGGCGGCGTGAAGGTGCAGACGGCCGACGCGTGGTTCGCGGCCCGACCGAGCGGCACCGAGGACGTGTACAAGATCTATGCCGAGTCGTTCAGGGGCGCCGAGCACCTCGCCCGCGTGCAGGCCGAGGCCGAGCGCGTGGTGACCGAAGCGCTGCGCGTCGAATGAGCGCTCCCGACGCCTGGCCCGGGTCGGCGTACCCGCTCGGTGCGACGTTCGACGGCAGCGGCACGAACTTCGCCATCTTCAGCGAGGCGGCCGACCGCGTGGAGCTGTGCCTGTTCGACGACGAGGGCGCCGAGACGCGTGTCGAACTGCAGGACGTAGACGCGTTCGTCTGGCACGCGTACCTGCCGCAGGTGCAGCCCGGGCAGCGCTACGGCTATCGCGTCCACGGCCACTGGGATCCGTCGAACGGACAACGTGCCAACCCGAACAAGGTGCTGCTCGACCCCTATGCGAAGGCCATGGCCGGGTCGTTCGACTGGGACCAGTCGCTGTTCGGCTACGACTTCGGCGACCCCGACTCGCGCAACGACGACGACTCGGCCGCGCACGTGATGCACTCGGTCGTGATCAACCCGTTCTTCGACTGGGCCGGAGACCGGCACCCGAACACGCCGTACTCCGAGACCGTGATCTACGAGGCGCACGTGAAGGGCCTCACCGAGCTGCATCCCGACGTGCCCGAGGAGCAGCGGGGCACGTACGCGGGCGTCGCGCATCCGGCCGTCATCGACCACCTGCTGCGGCTCGGCGTCACCGCGATCGAACTCATGCCGGTGCACCAGTTCGTGCAGGACTCGACCCTGCTCGAGAAGGGGCTCCGCAACTACTGGGGCTACAACACGATCGGGTTCCTCGCACCGCACAACGAGTACTCGTCGACCGGCGAGGCCGGCCAGCAGGCGCAGGAGTTCAAGAGCATGGTGCGCGCGCTGCACGATGCCGGCATCGAGGTGATCCTCGACGTGGTCTACAACCACACCGCAGAGGGCAACCACCTCGGGCCGACGATCGCGTTCCGCGGCATCGACAATGCGGCGTACTACCGGCTCGAGGAGAACGACAAGCGCTACTACACCGACTACACCGGCACCGGGAATTCACTCAACGTGCGGCATCCGCACTCGCTGCAGCTCATCCTGGACAGCCTGCGGTACTGGGTGCTCGAGATGCACGTCGACGGATTCCGGTTCGACCTGGCCGCGGCGCTCGCGCGCGAGTTCTACGACGTCGACCGGCTGTCGAGCTTCTTCGAACTCGTGCAGCAGGACCCGGTCGTGTCGCAGGTGAAGCTCATCGCCGAGCCGTGGGATGTGGGCCCGGGCGGCTACCAGGTCGGGAACTTCCCGCCGCAGTGGTCGGAGTGGAACGGCAAGTACCGCGACGAGGTGCGCGACTTCTGGCGCGGCGAGCCGTCGAGTCTCGGCGAGTTCGCGTCGCGCATCACCGGCTCGGCCGACCTCTACGAGAACAGCGGCCGCCGCCCGGTCGCCTCGATCAACTTCGTCACCGCCCACGACGGGTTCACCCTCCGCGATCTCGTCTCGTACAACGAGAAGCACAACGAGGCCAACGGCGAAGACAACAACGACGGCGAATCGCACAATCGCTCGTGGAACTCGGGCGTCGAGGGCGAGACCGACGACCCCGACGTGCTGGCCCTGCGGGGTCGTCAGCAGCGCAACCTCCTCGCCACGCTGCTGCTGTCGCAGGGCGTGCCGATGCTGCTGCACGGCGACGAGCTCGGACGCACGCAGCGGGGCAACAACAACACGTATGCGCAGGACAACGAACTGAGCTGGGTGCACTGGGATGCGGCCGACCGTCCGCTCATCGAGTTCACGGCGGCGGTCGCCGGCCTCCGGAAGGACCACCCCACCTTCCGGCGCAGCCGCTTCTTCGACGGTCGGCCGGTCGAGAGCGAGGAGAGCCCCGAGGGCGCGCCGCTTCCCGACATCGTGTGGCTCCGTCCCAACGGCAGCCCGATGCGGCCCGAGGACTGGGATGCCCCGCTGGGCCGCTCCGTCGGCATCTACCTGAACGGCGAGGGGATCCGCCAGCGCGACGCGCGCGGCGAGCCGATCACCGACGTCGACTTCCTGCTCTTCTACAACGCCGAACCGGATGTCACGGAGTTCACGATCCCGCCCCGAACGCGCCAGCGCTGGGAGGTCGTCATCGACACGGCGGGGCTGGCCACCGACAGCGAACTGCGGCGCGGCGGCGACGCGATCGCGCTGGAAGGACGATCGATGCTGGTACTCCGCGCCCACTCCGAACTCGAAACCGAGCCCGACCACGCCGTAGCGGCGTCGCTCGCGGTGCGCCCGACGGGCCAGGGTGCGCAGGCGAACCCGGCGACGCCCGGGACTCCGGGGACTTCCGGCGGTGCACCGTCGACCAAGAGCGGAACGGGGGCGTGATGCGCGCACCGATCTCGACGTATCGGATCCAGGTGCGGCAGTCGTTCGACCTCGACGCCGTGGCCGAGCTCGTCGACTACCTGCACGACCTCGGCGCCGACTGGGTCTACCTGTCGCCGCTGCTCCAGGCGGAGGCCGGCTCGGGCCACGGGTACGACGTCGTCGACCATTCCCTCGTGGACCCGGCGCGCGGGGGCCGGGAGGGCCTGGACCGCGCCGTCGCCGCGGTGCACGCCCAGGGCATGGGCGTGCTCGTCGATCTCGTGCCCAACCACGTCGGCGTCGCGACACCCGCCGCGATGGCCTGGTGGTGGGACGTGCTCGCGAACGGGCGGGCATCGCGCTACGCCGAGGCGTTCGACGTCGACTGGGAGTTCGGCGGCGAGCGGCTGCGCCTGCCCGTGCTCGGCGACGACGGCATCGCCGCGGTCGAGCTGGTGGAGATCGCGGGCGCCGACGGCGGGTCGTTCGAGCTGCAGTATCACGGACAGCGGTTCCCCGTGGCATCCGGCACCGCGTCTGCCGACGACGACCCGATGGCCGTGCACGACCGCCAGCACTACGAGCTCATCGACTGGCGCCGCGCCGACCGCGACCTGAACTACCGCAGGTTCTTCGCCGTGAACACGCTCGCGGCGATCCGGGTCGAGGTGCCGTGGGTGTTCGACGAGAGCCACGTCGAGATCCTCCGTTGGGTGCGCGACGAGCTCGCCGACGGGCTGCGGGTCGACCACCCCGACGGGCTGCGAGATCCGGGCGCGTACCTCGACCGGCTCGCCGCGGCGACCGACGGCGCGTTCGTGCTCGTCGAGAAGATCCTCGAGGGCGATGAGCGGATGCCGCGGAGCTGGTCCACCGCCGGCACGACCGGGTACGACGCACTCGCCGCCGTCGATCGCGTGCTCGTCGATCCCGCCGGCGAGGCGCCGCTCACCGACCTCGACACGCGCCTGCGGGGCGGGGAGGCGGCGGACTGGGCCGCGATGATCCACGGCACGAAGCTCGGCGTCGCGACCGGGATCCTCCACTCCGAGGTGCGTCGGCTCGAACGGGGGCTCGCCGAGGCGTCGTCGGTCGCCGAGCTCGTCGAAGCTGGCGGCCCGTCGGCGAGCTCAGGGACCCATGTCGCCGATGCCGTCGCCGAACTGCTCGCCTGCCTCCCCGTGTACCGGTCGTACCTGCCGTTCGGGGTGGAGCACCTGCACGAGGCCGCCGAGCGCGCGGTTCGCCACCGCCCCGATCTCGCGGACACGGTCGAGCGCCTGCTGCCGATCCTCTCCGACCCCGAGCAGCCGGTCGCGCAGCGGTTCCAGCAGACGAGCGGCATGGTCATGGCCAAGGGCGTCGAGGACACGGCGTTCTACCGCTTCACGCGACTGACCAGCCTCACCGAGGTCGGCGGCGACCCGGCCGAGTTCTCGATCGACGTCGACGCGTTCCACGCGCGAGCACGCGATCGTCACGAACGGATGCCGCAGTCGATGACCACGCTCTCGACGCACGACACGAAACGCAGCGAGGACGTCCGGGCGCGCATCGCGGCGATCGCGGAGGTGCCCGACGTGTGGTCGGCGACGATCGACCGGCTGCGCGACGTGGTGACGCTCGACGACGGCCCGCTCGAGAACCTGCTGTGGCAGGCCGTCGTGGGGGCGTGGCCGCTGACCCCCGAGCGCCTCCACGCATACGCCGAGAAGTCCGCGCGCGAAGCCGGTGACTCGACGACCTGGGCGGAACCCGATGCCGCATTCGAGGCGCGCATGCATGCCCTCGTCGACGCCGTGTTCGACGACGAACGCGTCGGCGAGATCCTCGCTCCGCTGGTCGACCGGCTCACCGCGCCCGGCTGGTCGAACTCGCTCACGGCCAAGCTCGTGCAGCTCACCATGCCGGGGGTGCCCGACGTGTACCAGGGCAGCGAGCTGTGGGATCTGTCCCTCGTCGACCCCGACAACCGGCGACCCGTCGACTACGGGCTGCGCCGACGCATCCTCGCCATGATCGATGCCGGCCAGATTCCGCGCGTCGGGGGGAGCGGGGCGGCGAAGCTGCTCGTCACGACTCGCGCCCTTCGGTTGCGCCGCGATCGGCCCGAGCTCTTCCGGGACTACCTGCCGCTCGCGGCATCCGGACCTGCGGCCGACCACCTCATCGCGTTCGATCGCGGTGGTGCCATCACGCTCGGGACCCGACTCCCGATCGGCCTCGCCGCACGCGACGGATGGGGCGACACGGTGGTCGACGTCGGCGAGGGCCTCGTCGCCGATCTCATCAGCCGCCGCACCTACCAGGGCGGCCCGCTGCGCCTCGATGCGGTGCTCGCGGACTACCCGGTGGCGCTGCTGGTGCGCGAGGGACACCGCCCGTGACCGACTTCCGCGTCTGGGCGCCCCGCGCGACGCGGATGGCGCTGCAGCTCGACGGACAGCGGCATCCGATGATGTCCGAGCCCGGCGGCTGGTGGCACGCCTCCGCGGACGGCCAGGACTACGGGTACCTCATCGATGACGCCGAGACGCCGCGGCCCGACCCGCGCTCGCGGTGGCAACCCCACGGCGTGCACGGGCTCTCGCGTGTCTTCGACCCGGCGGTGCACCGTTGGCGCGATGACGCGTGGACGGGACGGCAGCTGGCCGGCGGCATCGTGTACGAGCTGCACGTCGGCACCTTCACGCCCGAGGGCACCCTCGATGCGGCGATCGAGCGCCTCGGCCACCTCGTCGACCTCGGTGTCGACTTCGTCGAGCTGCTGCCGGTGAACGCCTTCAACGGCGAGTGGAACTGGGGCTACGACGGCGTGGGCTGGTACGCCGTGCAGGAATCGTACGGCGGCCCGGCGGCCTACCAGCGCTTCGTCGACGGATGCCACGCCCGCGGGCTCGCGGTCATCCAGGACGTGGTGTACAACCACCTCGGTCCGAGCGGCAACTACCTGCCCGAGTTCGGTCCGTACCTGCACGAGCGACGCGCGAACACGTGGGGCGCCTCGGTGAACCTGGACGGACCCGATTCCGATGCCGTACGGAAGCACATCATCGGAAGCGCCCTCATGTGGCTCCGCGACTACCACGTCGACGGACTGCGACTCGACGCCGTGCACGCCCTCGTCGACCACCGCGCGGTGCACCTGCTCGAGGAGCTCGCGGAGCGGGTCGACGCGCTCTCGGCGCATGTACGCAGACCGCTCGCGCTGATCGCCGAATCCGATCTCAACGACCCGCGCATGATCCGCCCTCGGGAGGCGCACGGCCTCGGGATGACGGCCCAGTGGAGCGACGACTTCCACCACGCCGTGCGCGTGGCGGTGTCGGGCGAGACCGTCGGGTACTACGAGGACTTCGCGCCGCTCACCGCCCTGCGGGAGGTGTTCGAGCACGGGTTCTTCCACGCTCGCACGCGCTCGAGCTTCCGCGGCCGCACCCATGGTCGCCCGCTCGACGCGTCGACGCCCGCGTGGCGGCTGGTGGTGTTCGACCAGGACCACGATCAGGTCGGCAATCGGGCCGCGGGCGACCGGCTCGCGGCATCCGTCGACGAGGGCGGACTCGCGATCGCCGCCGCCCTGACACTGCTGTCGCCGTTCACGCCGATGCTCTTCATGGGCGAGGAGTGGGCGGCGTCGACGCCGTGGCAGTTCTTCACGTCGCATCCCGAGCCCGAGCTGGGTCGTGCGACGGCCGAGGGCCGGTTCGCCGAGTTCGCGCGCATGGGCTGGGACCCGGTGGTCGTGCCCGACCCGCAGGATCCTGAGACGTTCCGCCGGTCGAAGCTCGATTGGGCGGAGGCGTATCCCGAGGACTCGACGTCGAGCCCGCACACCCGGATGCTCGCCTGGTATCGACGGCTGATCGCGCTGCGTCGGGCGCGCCCCGAGCTCACCGACCCGCTCATCTCGGGCACGCGTGTCGAGGTCGACGAGGACGCGCGGACCGTGCTCGTGCATCGCCCGCCGCTCGTGATCGCGGTCAACCTGGGGCCGGCGGGTGCCGCGACGAAGCTCGGCGGACGGGTGCTGCTGCACTCGGGCGAGCTCGCAGGCGACGCCGTCCCCGATACGGCCGAGGCGCTGGTGCTGCCCGCTCGGTCGGTCGTCGTCGTCGACACCGCCGCCGAGCTTCCCACCGATCCGGCGCACTCCTGAATCGGAGCAGAGGGTCAGGCTGTGAGGGCGGCGAACGCCAGCTCGGGACCCGGAGTCGCGGCCTGACGGGCTGCCACCGCATCCAGCCGAGCGCTGGTGTCCGCGTCGAGCGCGAGCACCTGCATCAGGGCGCTCCCGAGCTCGTCGACGGATGCCGCGTTCGGGTCGAGCGCGACGCCGAAACCGCTTCGCTCGACCGCGGCGGCACCCGCGAACTGGTCGGTCGAGAACGGGAGCACGACGAGCGGAACCCCCGAACCGATCGCCTCGGTCACGGAGTTGTTGCCACCGTGCGTCACGGCGGCCGCGGCCGCGCCCAGCAGTCGCACCTGCGGCAGGTAGTCGCGCACCAGCCATCCGGCGGGGAGCTCGCCGAGCTCCGCGGCGTCCGTCGACCCGGTTGCGACTGCCGCGCGCAGGTCGAGCGCCCGGAGGGCGTCGACCGAACGGCGGAGCACATCGCCGCGCACCGAGAGGAAGCTCCCGAAGCTCACGTAGACGAACGGGTCGGCTGTCGAGAGCCAGGACTCGACCTCGGCGTCGAGGGGTTCGATCCGTCGCGTCGAGCCCAGGAACAGGTGCGGCGGCAGGAAGGCACGACGGCTGTCGTCGGCGAGCTCGGCGGGATAGTTGTAGAGCACGATCGGCCCATGTTCGGCGAACGCGTCGGCGCTCGGCGGCATGTCGGCCCGGAGCTCGCGCGCAGCTCGATTCCATTCCCGGGTGAAGCGTGCGGACGCCTGCTCGCACAAGCGGAGGAGGTCGTCGAGTTCGTCGGCGCGGGGGCGGAGCGCGTCCGGCCATGCCGGCGGATACCCATACACCTCCGAGCCGACGGGCAGCGCAGACGGATGTCCGAGGACGATGTCGCCGTGCCGGATCCCGGCGGTGGTGAGGCCCAGGCGTGCGCTGAACGCGAGGTGATCCACGATGATCTGGTCGGGCGACACATCGTCGACGATGCGCTGCGTCGCCCGCGCGGTTTCGACGGGGCGCCACATGAGGTCGGTGAGCCGCTCTCGGGCCTGGTAGGCCAGCGTCGGCACCGCGCCCCGGCGGGTCGCCTCGAAGAACCCCGACAGGGAATCGCGCTCGTCCACCTGCTGCTGATCTGCGGTGATGACCCCCGGGTTGGAGCCGCGACCGAGCCGGAGGTCACGGCGTTCGAAGCCGAAACGGGCGACGAGGTCAGCCGTCGCCGAGCCGCTGGCGACGACCACTCGCTCGCCCCGGTCTCGCCATGCTGTCGCCAGCGTCGCGAGCGGCAGCAGGTGCGAGGCGTAGTCGGGGCTGATGACGAGCAGGGTCATCGGGCGACGTCGACCTGCTCGAGGAGTGCCGCCTCATCGCGCGCGACCCCGCGGTAGACCTCGCCGAGCGCGACCGACGTGCGCTGGATCGTGAAGTTGTCGCGTACCATCGCCCGCGAACGATCGGCCCGGGTGTCCTCGCGCTCGGCCGCGGCAACCGTCAGCGCCGAGTCGAGCGCCTCGGAGAGTCGGCGCGCGTCCCAGGTCGCGGCGAGCAACCCGGTCACGCCCTGCTCGATGTAGGTTGCCGGTCCGCCACCGTCGGGGGCGACGACCAGGAGGCCGGTCGCCATCGCCTCGAGCAGCGCGATCCCGAACTCCTCCTTGATGCTGGCGCACGCGTACACGCCGCCCGGAGCTGCGAGACCCGGCAACCCGAATCGCGTAGCCGCGACCCAGCGCGCCACGATGTCGTTGGCCCGATGGCCGGGCAGCAGCAGTCCGGCCCGTGCCCGCAGGGCCGGAGGCACGACGGCGTCGATGAGATCGAGCTGCCCGCGTTCCTCGAGCGAGGGCCGGTCGAGGTCGCCACCGATCACGAGCAGGTTGGCGCGTCGCGAAAGGGGCTCACGGGACCATGCCTCCACGAGGGTCGCGATGCCCTTCACCCGGTGCAGACGCCCGACGCTCACGATGAGCGGCAGGCCGCGTCGCTCGGGTGCGAGTGATTCGACCAATGCGCGCAGCTCGCGCAGCGCGGGCCCGGGTTCGTCGCCGCGGGCGTGCGCCGACGCCTCGCCGATCGCGGAATCGATCGTGGCCACATCGACGCCTTCGGGCACGATCGTGTGCCGCTCGGCATGAGCGGTGAGGTCGATGCCGACGAGGCGCCGCATGTCGTCCTCCAGGTGCGGTCTCGGAAACAACACCGTGTGCGCCGCATTGGCCGCGAGGCGCTGCACGAGGCGCGACCGGAACCAGAAGTGCTCGTTGAGGTCGATCCGCCCGAATGTCGTCCGGGTCAGCGAACCGGACCGATCCTGCGACTCGACGACCGCGTGCGGGTCGGGAGCGACGGTGAAGACGACCGGGATCCCGAGCTCCCGCGCGACATCCGCGGCCGCGAGGCTGCCGACGTCGGCCATCCGCAGGTGGAGCAGGTCGACGCGGCCGGCGGCGCGCAGGATCCGCCGGATGCCGCGGAGGGTCACCACTCGCAGCGGCCATGCGGCGGCGGACGGCATGGGGTCGCGGAGCAGCGGGATGTGGCCATAGACGTGACCGTGTCCGGCGTGGCGGATCGCACCGAGGTCGGCGGTCGCCTCGAGTATCGATCCGCGGGAGAGGGTGACGACACGGTGCACCCCCGTTGCCCCGTCTCGCACGAGCGCATCGCCCAATCGCACGAGCAGCGTCGCGATGCCGCCGTTGTCACCCGACCCCGCAGCGCTCAGCGACGGATCTATGTCGGCGTGCAGGAAGAGCTGGGCGACGGTGAGTCCGTCCGCGCGTG
>DASUVU010000299.1:0-13326 GCA_036378815.1 Agromyces sp.
GACGCTCCAGCCCACGACCTACGCCGAACGCCTGCCCGATGACCTCTCCGACCGGCAGTGCTTCGTGCTCGACCCGATGCTCGCGACGGGCGGGTCTCTCAGCGCCGCCATCGAGTTCCTGCTGAAGCGAGGGGCGACGGATGTCACGGCGATCTGCATCCTCGCGGCGCCCGAGGGCCTCGCGGCGGTCGAGCAGTCGCTCCAGGGCCAGGACGTCTCGATCGTGGTCGGGGCCGTCGACGAGCGGCTCAACGAGCACGGCTACATCGTCCCGGGCCTCGGCGACGCCGGCGACCGCCTGTACGGCACGGTCTGAGGATCGCTCCCGGCGTGTGTCGCACGGCGCTCCCGAAGGATCTTCGGGCCACGACGCGCCGTGCACGATATCGACGGGCAAGATTTCGTGGATTCGTGATTCATCGCAGGATCTTGCGGTGGCGGCATCCGCTCACCTGATCCTGCCGGATGCTCCGCCGTGCTGTGCACCGTCTGCGCTGTCACACCCCGTCATCTCGACGTCATGAATTGACATGAACTCGGCCATCGGTTTGACTGACGCCCATGACTGACACCGCACGCACCCTGACCGCCCGCGAGGTGACCAGGACTGCCGACACGATGATGTCGGCGCGTGCGCTCATGTGTTGTCGAATGTGCCGCTGACAGCGAACCGACGCCGAGTCCCGTGCCGATCCGATCCCGATCGGTCCCGACTCCACTGAACCCGCCGCATCTCGGGGGTTCGCCCGGCCGAACGGCCACTCGTTCCGACCCCGCTCGACGGGGTCGACTGCAGCACCCTTCAGCACAAGGAATCCGTCATGTCCCTCGCACTTGCTCCCGCTCGCACCACGTCCGTCCGCACGGCGCCGTCGCTGCCCGACGCGCCCGCCCGCCCGATCTCGATCGCACCGCGCCCGGCGCTCGCCATCGAGGCGCAGCGCGACGCCGCCGCCGACATCCGCCCGGCAGCCCCCCGAGTCCGTGCCGTACCCGAGGGCACCGAGGCCCGCGGCTTCGTGCTCTACGTCGGCATCGACGAGACGAAGGCCGCCGCCGACGGCACCACCCTGCACCGGATCGTCGAGGCGCTCCGCAGGCTGACGGCGGAGGTCGCGCCGTCGGCCGAGACCCACGCCGCCGTGGCCCTGGCACCTGAAGGCGCAGGCGGACGCGACGTCGACGTCGTGCGGCTCGCACTGCAGGACCCGGCAGCGCTCGCCAAGCAGCGCGAGGCCCACGACACGCGTGACGACACCGACCGTCACCCCAACGGAGTCATCATCGACATCTCGCGCAAGCGGGTGCTGCTCGACGGCGAGCCCGCCGGCCTCACGTACAAGGAGTTCGAGCTGCTGCAGTACCTCGTGCTCCGCGAGGGCCGCACGATCGACCGCCACGAGCTGATCGACAACCTGTGGGACGCCGACGACGAGGCGCCGAGCGAGCGCACGATCGACGTGCACGTGCGCCGTCTGCGTGCCAAGCTCGCGCACTACCAGGACATCGTGCGTACGGTGCGCGGCGTTGGGTACCGGTTCGACCGCCACGCGGATGTCTCGATCCGCCAGGCGTCCACGCCGTCGCCCGACCTCTACTGAGGCGAGGGCTCCGAGGCTGCACCCGCTCGCGCCACGTGGCTCCGGGCGTGCTCGACGGCGAGGCCGAGGTCGTCGAAGAGGTGGTTCTGGTGCCGCAGCGACGAGATCACGCCCACCCGGGTCGCGAGCGACAGGTGGCGTGACTGGATGCCCTTCACGAGCACCGTGACGCCCCTGCGCTCGAGCCCCTGGATCAGTTCGTTGATGACCTGGGCGCCGGTCGCGTCGAGGATCTGCAGCTGCGACATCCGGATGATCACGACCTCGATGTCGCGGATGCCGCTGACGCGTTCGAGCATGCGCTCGGCCGCGCCGAAGAACAGGGCACCGTCGAGGCGGAACAGCGCGATCCGCTCGTCGCCGGGCTGAGCGGGCCCGGGAAGCTCCTCACGGTGGACACCGCTCGAGTTCGAGAGTGCGCGCAGCGCGAAGAACGCCGCCACGGCGATGCCGATGAGCACGGCGTAGATGAGGTCGAAACTCACCGTGATGATGGCCGTGATGATGAAGACCACGGCGTCGGAGCGGGTCGAACCGAGTACCGCGCGAACGGTCGCGAAGGACACCATGCGGAACGCGGTGACCATGAGCACGCCGGCCAGTGCGGCCAGCGGGATCACGGCGACCACTGCGCCGCCGACCAAGACGACCACGAGCAGCAGCAACGCGTGCACGACGGAGGCGACGCGCGTCCGGGCGCCCGAACGGATGTTGACGGCCGTCCTCGCGATGGCGCCGGTGGCCGGCATGCCGCCGAAGAACCCGGCGGCCACCGACGCGAGACCCTGGCCGACGAGCTCGCGGTCGGCATCGTAGGGTCCGGTGTCGGAGATCGATGCGGCCACGCGGGCGGACAGGAGCGACTCGATCGCGGCGAGCGCGGCGATCGTGAACGCCGGTCCGACGAGGGCCGAGAGCGTGGCCAGGTCGACCACGGGCACGGTCGGCATGGGGAGCCCGACCGGCAGCTCTCCGATGGTGGCGACCCGGATCCCGGTGACGGCGACGAACACGCTCACCAGCACGATGGCGATGATCGACCAGGGCATGCGGGACTGCACGCGCACGCCACCCACCATGATGACCACGACGACGGCGACGATCGCGAGCGCCCACGCGGCATCCGGCCACTGCACCGTCGCGAGGGCCTGCACCGCCGCGACGAGCGCGTTGGTGCTCGAGCCCGGCTCCACGCCGAACGCCGCCGGCACCTGCTGCAGGAAGATGATGAAGGCGATGCCGAGCGTGAACCCCTCGATCACCGGCCAGGGGATGTACGTCACCGCGCGGCCGAGCCGCAGCACGCCCGCGACGAGCACCATCGCGCCCGCCAGCACACCGACGGGTGCCAGCACGCCGACGCCGTACTGCGCGATGATCGGCCCGAGCACCACCACCATGGCACCCGTCGGGCCCGACACCTGCACGTTCGACCCACCGAATACCGCGGCGACGATGCCCGCGATGATCGCGGTCACGAGTCCGGCCTCGGCGCCTGCGCCCGAGCTCACACCGAACGCGAGGGCCAACGGGAGCGCGACGATCCCCACCGTGATGCCCGCGACGAGGTCGCCCTTCCAGGTGCGGCGCACGTCGCGATAGTCGGCGAGGCTCGGGAGCAGCTCCCAGACCCTCGAGACCCGCCGTGCCGCCGAGCGGATCATGACCGGCGCTCCGCCGCTCGCGTCGCTCGCTCCCGACGGGCGGGCGGGATCTCGGGCAGCCCGGCCTGCTCGACGAGTTGGCGCTCGGTCGTCTCGAGGACCTGCCCCAGCAGCGCCCGGGCGACGCGCAGCAGTTCGGCGACCTGGGGGTAGGCGAGCCGGTAGTACACCTGGTTTCCGCGCCGGTCGGCGCGGACCAGGAGGTTGCGCTTCAGCACCGCCAGGTGCTGCGAGAGATGCGACGGCTCGAGTCCCGTCGCCTCGAGGAGTTCGGAGACGGATGTCTCGGGCGCCGCCGAGAGCACCTCCAGCACGCGCACCCGCAGCGGATGCGCGAGGCCCTTGAACAGGTTGGCCTTCACCTCGTAGAGCGGGAGTCGGGCATCGGGCGTCACGTCGCGGCATCCGTTCACTTGATGGATTGATGGATTGATGAATCCATTATTCCACAGGCGCCTGCCGCCCTCCTGTGCCGGATCGGACCGCCCGCGCGTCAGTTCCGAAGAATCACAGAACGATAACTAGACGCCGTTACCGATCCGTTATATATTCGTTTGTGCACCGACTGTTTGCTGTGGCGGTCGGTGCGGAATGTGATTGCAGGACACTCTTGGTGCAAGGGAGAGGGCCGGTCGTCAGCCTCTACGACCGGCCCTCAACCGTTCCCGGCGAGGTTCTCCATCCGCCCGGCGGCTTTCCCTATCCTTGGAGGAGCCGGCGCATCGCCGGCCGCCGTCGAAGGGAGCCCCGCGTGGCAGATCGCGCGATCACGGTTGCAGCATGGGAGTCGCTCTTCCGTGCCCAGGTCACGATCATGCGCGCGCTCGCGGCCGAGTTCCCGAGCGAGATCATCTCGCTGAACGAGTACGACGTGCTCTTCAACATCACTCGCGCCCCCGGCCGCCGCCTGCGACTGAAGGAGCTCAACCGCAACGTGCTCATCACGCAGCCGAGCGTCAGCCGCCTGGTCGACCGTCTCGTGTCGCGCGGCCTCGTCGCCAAGCGGCACGATCCCGACGACGGCCGTGGCACGATCGTCGGCATCACGGCCGAGGGGTTCGAGCTCTACCGACGCGTCGCCCTGCAGCACGTCGAGGCGATCGAGCGGCACGTCGGGCAGGGGCTCGACGATGCCGAGCTGCAGCAGCTCACCGAGCTCTGCAACCGCCTGCGTCACAGCGTCGGCGAAACCCAGGAGACGACGCGGCCCGTCTGACGGGCGAAGACCGGCGGGTCGCGAGACCCCGGTTCACGCTGACGGGGTGGCGCGCTCGATCGGGTGATCTCAGCCGTGGTCCGACGCGGTCGCGGCGATTGAGATCTCGCCCCGTTAGCGCTAACATCGGCCTTTCGTGAGCGCTGACGAGTGACATCTGGGGCGAAGGAGTCATACATGCCGGACGAGCGGGTATCGGTGATCGACCGTCGAGCCGCTGGGCGGGAGATGGCTGCGTGAGCGCCCCGGCTTCCGACTTCGCGCCCGAGGTCGTGGCGGCGATCGCACAGGTACGCGAGGACGTCGCGAGACTGCACACCGAGCTCGTGCGCTACGGACTCGTCGTCTGGACGGGCGGCAACGTGTCGGGCCGCGTGCCCGGTGCCGACCTGTTCGTGATCAAGCCGTCGGGTGTCTCGTACGACGATCTGGGGGCCGAGGACATGATCCTCTGCGACCTCGACGGCCGGGTGATTCCGGGTACGCCGGGCTCTCATCGTGCGCCCTCGAGCGACACCGCGGCTCACGCGTACGTGTACCGGCACATGCCGGACGTCGGCGGCGTCGTGCACACGCACTCCACGTTCGCCGTCGCGTGGGCTGCGCGCGGCGAGGAGATCCCGTGCGTCATCACGGCGATGGCCGACGAATTCGGCGGCCCGATCCCGGTCGGCCCCTTCGCGATCATCGGCGACGACTCGATCGGGAAGGGCATCGTCGACACGCTCAGCGGACACCGTTCCCGCGCGGTGCTGATGCAGAACCACGGGCCGTTCACGATCGGCGCGACCGCACAGGACGCGGTCAAGGCCGCCGTCATGGTCGAGGACGTCGCCCGCACCGTGCACTTCGCCCGAGAGGGCGGGCCCGTCATGCCGATCCCGCAGCCCGAGATCGACCGCCTGTACGACCGCTACCAGAACGTCTACGGGCAGACGGGAGATGCACGCCGATGACCGATCCGCACGACGCAACGGATGTCGCCCGCGCCGCGATCCTCGACGGCCGCACGTCGCTCGGCATCGAGCTCGGCTCGACCCGAATCAAGGCGTGCCTCGTCGGCGAGGACCCGACGCAGGTGCTCGCCGTCGGAAGCCACGAGTGGGAGAACGAGTTTCTCGACCGCCGCTGGACCTACTCACTCGAGGCGGTCTGGGCGGGACTGCGGGCCGCCTATGCCGACCTGATCGCCGACGTGCGTCGCCGCTACGACATCGAGACGTCGACCTACGGTGCGATCGGCATCTCGGCCATGATGCACGGCTACCTCGCCTTCGACGCCGACGGCGAGCTGCTCGTGCCGTTCCGCACCTGGCGCAACACCTCGACGGGGCCGGCCGCCGCCGAGCTCAGCGAGTTGTTCGGGCTCAATATCCCACTGCGCTGGTCGATCGCCCACCTGCATCAGGCAGTGCTCGACGCCGAATCGCACGTCGCGCGGCTCGACACGTTCACCACGCTGGCCGGCTATGTGCACTGGAAGCTCACGGGCCGCAATGTGCTCGGCGTCGGGGATGCCTCGGGCATGTTCCCGATCGACTCGGCGACCAACGACTACGACGCCCGCCTCATCGACGTCTATGACGGGCTCGTCTCCGACCGGGCGCCCGGACTGCGCGTCGTCGAACTCCTGCCCGAGGTGCTCCCCGCGGGCGCGCCGGCCGGCGAGCTCACGACCGAGGGCGCCACCCTCCTCGACCCGACGGGCGCCCTGCGCGCCGGCGTCGTGTTCTGCCCGCCCGAGGGCGACGCCGGCACCGGCATGGTGGCAACGAACGCGGTCGCGCCGCGCACCGGCAACGTCAGCGCGGGCACGAGCATCTTCGCGATGGTCGTGCTCGAGCGTCCGCTGTCGCACCCGCACCACGAGCTCGACCTCGTCACGACGCCGGCCGGCGATCCCGTGGCGATGGTGCACTGCAACAACGGCGCGAGCGAGCTCGCCGCCTGGGCGGGACTGTTCGCGCGCTTCGCGGCGGCATCCGGGGCATCCGTCGACAACGACGTGGTGTACGAAGTGCTGTTCCGCGAAGCGCTCGAGGGCGAAGCCGACGCCGGCGGGCTGCTCGCCTACAACCAGCTCGCGGGCGAGCCGATCGCCGGACTCGAGGAGGGGCGGCCCATGGTCGTGCGGACCCCCGACAGCCGGCTCACGCTGGCCAACTTCATGCGCGCACAGCTCTACGGCGTGTACGGCACGCTCGCGCTGGGCATGAGCGTGCTCGCGAGCGAGGGCGTCGAGCTCGACCGGATGTACGCGCACGGCGGCATCTTCCGCACGGCCGGCGTCGCCCAGCGATTCCTGGCGGGCGCCCTCGACGCGCCCGTTGCGGTCGGCGAGACCGCTGCGGAGGGTGGCGCCTGGGGCATGGCCGTGCTGGCGTCGTACCTGGGGTCGGCCGACGAGCTCGACCTCGGCGCGTACCTGAACGAGCGCGTCTTCGCGGATGCCGCGTTCGACACGGTCGAGCCCGATGCAGCGGATGCCGCCGGCTTCGCCGCCTTCCTCGACCGCTACCGCGCCGGACTCGCGGCCGAGGCGGTCGCCGTCGCCGCGCTCTGACGACACACCGTGACCACCGCACCGACCGCCAGGGAGACCCCCACATGACCCGCACTCCCCTCACGACCTCGCTCGACCAGTACGAGGTCTGGTTCCTCACGGGCAGCCAGCACCTCTACGGTCCCGAGACCCTGCGGCAGGTCGCCGAGCAGTCGCAGCGCATCGCCGAGACGCTCGACGCGGCATCCGACGTGCCCGTGAAGATCGTCTGGCTGCCCGTGCTGACCGACTCTGCCGCGATCAAGAAGGTCGTGCTCGAGGCCAACGCCGCCGAGAACGTGATCGGCCTCGTCGCGTGGATGCACACGTTCAGCCCGGCCAAGATGTGGATCGCCGGCCTCGACGCGCTGCAGAAGCCGCTCGCGCACCTGCATACGCAGGCGAACGTCGAACTGCCGTGGGCCGAGATCGACTTCGACTTCATGAACCTCAACCAGGCCGCACACGGCGACCGCGAGTTCGGGTACATCCAGACGCGCCTCGGTGTTCCGCGCAAGACGATCGTCGGCCACGCGTCCGACCCGCGCGTGCAGCGCGAACTCGCGACCTGGCAGCGCGCGGCGGCCGGCCTCGCGGCATCCCGCGGGCTGAAGCTCGCCCGCTTCGGCGACAACATGCGGTTCGTCGCCGTGACCGAGGGCGACAAGACCGAGGCCGAGCTGCGCTTCGGCGTTCAGGTGAACACGTGGGGCGTGAACGAACTCGCCGACGCGGTGCACGCGGCATCCGACGCCGAGGTCGACCAGCTCGTGCAGGAGTACGAGGACCTCTACGACGTGCTGCCGTCGCTGCGCCGCGGGGGTGACCGGCACGAATCGTTGCGTTACGGCGCGGCGATCGAGCTCGGGCTGCGGACGTTCCTTGAGGAGGGGGGCTTCGGCGCGTTCACGACATCGTTCGAGGATCTCGGGGCGCTGCGGCAGCTACCCGGTCTCGCCGTGCAACGCCTGCAGGCCGAGGGGTACGGCTTCGGCGCCGAGGGCGACTGGAAGACCGCGATCCTCGTGCGCATCGCGAACGTCATGGGCGCTGGGCTGCCCGGCGGCGCCACGCTCATGGAGGACTACACCTACGACCTCACACCCGGCGACGAGCTCATCCTCGGCGCGCACATGCTCGAGGTCGCGCCGTCGATCACGACGGATCGCCCGAGCCTCGGGATCCACCCGCTCGGCATCGGCGGCAGGGAGGACCCCGTGCGCCTGGTCTTCACGGCCGACCCCGGCCCGGCGGTGGTGGTCGCGATGAGCGACTTGCGCGACCGGTTCCGGCTCACGGCGAACGTGGTCGAGAACGTCGCGCCGCGGCATCCGCTGCCCAAGCTGCCCGTGGGCCGCGCGATCTGGAAGCCGGCCCCCGACTTCCAGACGTCGGCCGCCGCGTGGCTCACCGCTGGCGCCGCCCACCACACCGTCATGACGACGGCGGTGGGCGTCGACGTCTTCCGCGACTTCGCCGACATGGCCGAGGTCGAGTTGCTCGTCATCGACGAGGAAACCACCCAGCGTGGTTTCGAGCACGAGGTGCGCTGGAACCGGGCCTACTACCGACTGGCGCAGGGCCTCTGATCGGTGCGAGCATGGCCGACCCTGATGCCCCGACCGATCCCGCCGGCGTGCCGACCATGTTCGACGTGGCCCGCCGGGCCGGTGTCTCGCACCAGACGGTCTCGCGCGTGCTCAACGACCTCGCCGGTGTCGCCCCGTCGACGAGACTCCGCGTCGAGCAGGCGATCGCCGACCTGAACTACACACCATCGCCCGCTGCGCGCGCGATGGCGAAACGCCGGTCGGGCTCGATCGGCCTCATCCAGGCCGGGCGGCCCGACTACGGCCCGTCGAGCGCGGCGCTCGGGTTCAATGAGGCCGCGCGCGATGCGGGCTACACCGTGAGCCAGGCGAGCATGCGCACACTCGATGCCGACACGCTCACGCAGGCCGTGCACCGCCTCGCCCTGCAGCGGGTCGAGGCGATCGTGCTCATCTCAGGCGAGCGCGAGGGTGTCAGGGTGCTGCACGGCATCGACGCCGGCGTACCACTGGTCGCCGTGGCATCCGAGCACGAACCCGGCCTGCACCGCGTCGCGCTCGACCAGTACGCGGGCGCTCGCCTCGCGACCGAACATCTCATCGGGCTGGGTCACCGCGAGATCAGGCACGTCGCCGGCCCCGACGATTCCATGGATGCCGCGGAGCGCCGTCGCGCGTTCGTCGACACGATGGCCGAACACGGCCTGGGCCTCCACGAGCCGATCGTCGGCGACTGGCTCCCAGCGTCGGGGCATGCGGCCGGGAGGCTGCTTCTCGAGGACCGGGCGGTCACCGCGGTCTTCGTCGGCAACGATCAGATGTCGCTCGGGCTGCTCGCGGCGTTTCGCCGCGCCGGGCGTCGCGTGCCCCAGGACGTGAGCGTCATCGGATTCGACGACATTCCCGAGTCGGCATACTTCGTCCCGGCGCTGACCACGCTTCGCCAGGACTTCGACGGCCTCGGCCGCGACATCATGGCGACGGTGCTCGACGCGCTCCGCGACGAGCGGAGCGCGCCCGACCGCACGGCCCGCGTGCCGGAGCTCATCGTGCGCGAGAGCACGGCGTCGCCGGGCGCCTGACCCGCCGCGGCAGCTGATTCGCCGCCACGCCCCGGTCGAGATGGTCGGGGTCACCGCTTTGCAAGGGCCGCCCAGACCTGCGTTCAGACCCGGGCGGCCCCGCCCTCCCGACCATCACACCGGGAAGCTCGCTGAGGTCGAGGTCGCAGTCGCGAGGATCCGCGCGAGCGGCTCCCTGACCGTGCACCGATCGAACCGGAACGCGTCGGCGAGCCCCGCCGCCTCGGCCGGCGAGAGGCCCGCGAACAGCGCGGCGTACTCGTCGACCATCGCCTCCGCGAACATGACGTGTCGCAGGTGACCCGCGATCCACCGGGGAGCGCCCCACGGGTATGGCGCGAAGTTCGGGAACTCGCGGGCGATGAGCTCCTCGATCGGCTCGATGACGTGCCGGATCTCCCGGTCGGTCGACCCCCAGGAGTCCACGCCGAGGCGTGCCTTCTTCTCGAGCACCGGTCGGATGAGGCGCAGGTAGTCGGATGCCGCATCGGCGGTGACCACCCCCTGCAGGCCGATGTCCTTGTAGGTCCACAGCGCCCAGCTCGCGTCGTACCGTGCGAAGATCTCGAGCTGGTCTTCGAGGAGTCGGTACCGCTGCTCGTCACGTTCCGGATCGCCCGTGTACACCGGGCCGAGCTCGCCGACCCAGATGGGTGTTCCGGTCTCGCGCATGTAGGCCGTGCGCTCGAGGAAGGTCTGCTCGATCCGGTCGCGGTCGACGTACTGGCCGCGGCTGACGCCCGGGTACGGGCCGCCGTCGACGAAGCCGGGCAGCGCGTAGTCGTGTGCCGTGTAGACGGTGTTCGGCAGCGGGTCGCCGAGCTGGTCGAATTGTGTCGAGTAGCGGTTGCCGTCGAGAAACAGGATGTGGTCGGGGTCCACCGCACGGATCGCCGCCTCGAGCCGTCGATAGAACGGGCCGATGGTCTCGCCATGCGCGTCGGCCGGCTCGTTCAGCGGGTTGTACCCCGCGACCCACGGGTTCCCGCGGTAATGCTCGGCGATGGCCTCCCACAGGTGCACCACGCGATCCTGGAAATGCGGGTGGGCCCAGAACTGGGCCCACTGCGTGGGGTTGTCGCTGTGCCAGTGCTGGTTCTGTGCACCGGGGGCCGCGTGCAGATCGAGGATGGTGTGAATTCCATGCCGGGCGCACGTCTCGACGACCCGGTCGAGCAGCCGGAATCCCTCGTCCCGCACCTCGAAGGGCGCGCGATCATCCTCGAAGTGGCGGTAGTTGAAGGGGATCCGGAGGGAGTTGAGCCCGAGGTCTGCGAGGAAGGCGGCATCGTCGTCGGTGAAGAAGACCTCGAGGAACCGTTCGAAGAACGCGTCGTAGGCGGCATCTCCCATGGCTCGGCGCATGGCGCGCCGGTGCTGCGACTCGGTGGCCGGATACCCCGTGATGAAGTTCTCCATGTTCATCCAGCCGCCGAGGCCGAATCCACGGAGCAGCACCGGCCCGTCGGCCCCCACGATCCGCGTGCCCTCGACTCGCAGCACATCCCCTCGAGTGCTCATCGGAGGCTCACCGCCGTCCAGGAGACCGGCGGCAACGTCAGGCGCAGCGATCCATCGGCGATCCGGGCGCTCTCGTTCGGGCGGAGCCGCACCCGATCGGGCTGCTGCAGCGTGTTCGTGGCGTGGATGTCGTCATCCCAGAGGGTCTGGGCGCTCACAATGCCGACGGCGCCGAGGATGCTCGTGTCGACCACGATCTCGACCTCCTCGTCGAGACTCCGGTTGACGAGGAAGATTGCGGTGTCGCCAGTCGAGGCGTCATGCGTCGCAACCGCATCGACCACGGAGACGACACCGTATCGATCGGTCTCGTACGTCGGGCAGTCGAGCTTCAGCTCGAGCGTGACGCCGCGCGCGAGTCGCGATGTGAGGGCGAAGGGGAAGAACGTCGTCTGTCGCCAGGCGGCTCCCCCGGGTTCGGTCATGATCGGTGCGATCACGTTCACGAGCTGCGCCAAGCTCGCCGAGGTCACCCGGTCGGCGTGCCGCAACAGTGAGACGAGGAGGTTGCCGAACACGACGGCGTCCACCACGGAGTAGACGTCCTCCAGGAGGCGAGGTGCGACCGGCCATTCGTCGACACCGGTGATGCGATCCACCTCGGCGTAGCGCGAGTGATACCAGACGTTCCACTCGTCGAAGGAGATGTTGATCGTCTTCTCGCTCCCTCGCAGGGCCTTCACGTGGTCGGCGGTCGCGACGACGGAATCGATGAACCGGTCCATGTTCACCGCGGACGCGAGGAAGCTCTCGTAGTCGCCGCCAGTGGGCTCGTAGTACGCGTGGCAGGAGATGTAGTCGACCTCGTCGTAGGTCTCCTCCAGCACGATGCGCTCCCACTCGGCGAACGTCGGCATCTGGGCGCTGGAGCTGCCGCACGCGACGAGCTCGAGGGTGGGGTCGACCTGACGCATCGCGCGTGCGGTCTTCACCGCCAGCCGACCGTATTCGCGCGGGGTCCCGTGTCCCAGCTGCCACGGGCCGTCCATCTCGTTGCCGAGGCACCACATGCGGATGCCATAGGGCTCGACGGCACCGTTGGCGATGCGCCGTTCGGACAGTTCGGTTCCCGACCGGATGTTGGCGTACTCGAGGACGTCGAGGGCCTCCTGTACTCCTCGCGTTCCGAGGTTGACGGCGTACATGAGTTCGCTGTCGACCTCCCCGAGCCAGATGGCGAACTCGTCGAGGCCGATCTGGTTCGTCTCCGTCGAATGCCATGCGAGGTCGAGGCGCCGCGGGCGGTCTTCGCGTGGCCCGACCCCGTCCTCCCACCGGTAGCCCGACACGAAATTGCCTCCGGGGTAGCGGATGGTGGAGACGCCCAGCTCCTTCACGAGCTCGATGACGTCCCGGCGGAACCCGTTCTCATCCGCGTGCGGATGGCTCGGTTCGTAGATGCCGTCGTAGACGCACCTGCCGAGGTGTTCCACGAAGGATCCGAAGATCCGACGGTTGATGGGGCCGACGACGAAGTGCGGGTCGACGGTGAGGTGCGCAGAGATCATGGTTCCTCGATCGGAAGGGTGGGGAGGGTCAGAAGGGCGGCTACTTGAGGCTGCCGATGGCCAGCCCTCCTCGCCAGTAGCGCTGGAGCGTCAGGAACGCGATGATCAGCGGGATGACCGAGACCAGCGAGCCGAGGATGATGATGCTCCACAGGCTCTCGCCTCCGGCGGCTCCGTACGTCGACGCCGTCGACTGCCAGAGCCCGATCCCGACCGTCACGGGGAACAGCCGGTTGTCGGAGAGCATCGCCAGCGGCAGGAAGTAGTTGTTCCACGACGACACGACAGACAGCAGCAGCACCGTCACCATCGCCGGCCGGAGCATCGGAACGGCCACCTGGAGGAAGATGCGGAATTCGCCGGCACCGTCGACGCGAGCGGCGTCGAGGAGTTCGTCGGGCACCGCATCGCGCGCGTACACGCACATGAGGTACACGCCGAACGGGTTGAGAAGCGTCGGCAGGATGACCGCCCAGATGGTGTTCGTCATGCCCGCTTGGGCGAAGAGCACGAACGTCGGGATGACGAGTGCCGTCGACGGCACCATGACCGAACCCAGGAGCACGGCGAAGCCGAGCCGCCGCCCGCCGAACTGGTACTTGGCGAAGCCGTAGCCGGCGAGCACCGCGAGCACCGTGGCTC
>DASUVU010000300.1:0-7675 GCA_036378815.1 Agromyces sp.
AAATGCGAGGAAACCCATGAGTGCTCCTTCTGTTAGGGGGTGGCAACACGAAACCACGCGCCCGTTCGGCACGACAACCCCTTGCCGAGCGCTTGATCTTCGCGCTATGCGCAGCATACGAGCGCCGCGTCGTGATGGCACGCACGCTTTGCGGCGCGTCAACCGGCAGACTGGACGGGTGAGCGACGGCTCGGAACCCTGGGTGCTGCACGTCGACCTCGACCAGTTCATCGCCGCGGTCGAGGTGCTGCGGCACCCCGAACTCGCGGGCAGACCGGTCATCGTCGGCGGGCGCGGCGATCCGACCGAGCGCGCCGTGGTCTCGACCGCGTCCTACGAGGCCCGCGAATACGGCGTCGGCTCCGGGATGCCGCTGCGGCTCGCCGCCCGGAAGGCGCCCGACGCCGTGATCCTTCCCGTCGACGCCGAGGCGTACACCGCGGCATCCGTGGCCGTCATGTCGACGCTGAAGGCGCAACCCGGCGCCACCGTGCAGGTGCTCGGATGGGACGAGGCCTTCATCGGCGTGCGGACCGACGACCCCGAGGCGTACGCCCGGGACGTGCAGCACGCCGTGCTCGAGCGCACGAGCCTGCACTGCAGCATCGGGATCGGCGACACGCTCGTTCGTGCCAAGGTCGCCACGGGATTCGGCAAGCCGCGCGGGCGCTTCCGGCTCACTGCCGACAACTGGCTCGAGGTCATGGGCGATCGGCCGACGATCGACCTGTGGGGTGTCGGAACCAAGATCTCCCGCCGTCTGGCGGAGCACGGCATCATGACCGTCGCAGAGCTCGCCGCCGCCGACGCGTCGGTACTCGTTGCGGAGTTCGGCCCCAAGATGGGCCCGTGGTACCAGACGCTCGGCCGCGGCGAGGGCGCCCGAGTCGTCGACGATTCGCCGTGGGTGGCGCGTGGCCACAGCCGCGAGACGACGTACCAGCAGAACCTGACCGACCCCGCGCAGATCGAGGATGCCGTGCGCGAGCTCGCCGCCCAAGTGCTCGACGATGTCGCGGCCGAGGGCCGCCCGGTGATCGGGCTGACGCTGAAGGTGCGGTACGCGCCGTTCATCACGAAGACCTACCAGCGGAAGATCCCCGAGACGTTCGACCGCGACACGGTCGTCGAGCGGACGCTGGGGTTGCTGCACGACCGACTCGAGCCCGGCAGGCCGGTGCGGTTGCTCGGGCTTCGCGCGGAGATGCCCATGCCCGACGACGCCAGGGAGGGGCACACCCCGACGCGGAGCGGCTGGTGAGCGGGCCAGGTCAGAGGCCCTGCCACCACGGCATCATCGGACCGAGCTGCTCCGGGACGTAGACGAAGACCCGCGAGATCGCGGCCGTGAGGATCCAGAGCCCGAATCCGGCGGCCGTGATGATCCAGGCGATCATCTTGTGCTCTTCGTAGTCGGGGAGCAGTCGCCCCTCCTTGTCACGCTGCACGCCGGCGAGCGTCAGGATCAGGTCGATGAGCCACCAGATGCCGAAACCGCCGATCGTCAGGAGCTTGACGATGCCCGTGCCGACCTTGCCCAGGTAGAAGCGGTCGACGCCGAGGAAGCCCAGCAGCCACGAGAACATCCAGGTCGCGATGAACGATCGGGCCGGCGGTGCGGTCGACTGGACCGGGACTGGGCTCGGAGCACTCGGTGCGGGGGTGTTGGCGGACATGGTGACCTCCTCGGTCATGAGGGTGGGGCGACGATCAGCACTGGGGCGGGCGGCTCGACGAGCAGGTCGTGGCTGACCGACCCCAGGAAGAACCGGGTGAGTCCTCGTGCCCCATGGCTGGCCACGACGAGGATCGCCGAGTCGCCTCCCACTCGCCGGAGCACCTCGGTCGGGCGTCCGATCTCGAGCCTGCCCGCCGGGCTGGCTCCGAGTCCTCGAGCGAAATCGAGGGCCTCTTCGAGGAGTCCCTGATGGATCTCCTCGAGGATCCCGACGTCGGATGCGTAGTCGGCGTACGCGGAGTCCCATTCCGGCGGAATCTGCCAGGCGTGCACCACCTCGAGCGGCACCCCGAGCCGATCCGCCTCGGCCGCGGCCACCTCGACGGCCGCCAGCGAAGCCTGGGATCCGTCCACACCGACGACCACACCCAACGGTCGTCCGGTCGCCGCGGCCTCCGGGATGACCGCCACGGTTCCCCCGCCGCGGCGGCCCGCCAGGCGCGACCCGAGTGTCCATCGAGTCGTTCGGGGACGATCGGGGCCCCCGACCACGACGAGCGAGTCCGGCGCGAGTCGCTCCTCGAGCGCCTCCACCGCGGAGCCGTGAACGGTCTCGGTCTCCACGCGAAGGCCGGGGTGCGTGGCGCGGAGCTGTTGCGCGACGTCGATGAGTCGCGTGCGTTCCTCCGACAGTTCGCCCGTCGCCCGCAGGTACTCGCTGCCGGTCGGCTTGCCGCCGATGGCGTGGACCAGTATCAGGGGCACGTCACGGGAGCGGTCGGCAGCCCATTGCACGGCCGCCTGCGCCTCCGGCGTGCCGTCCCAACCCACGATCACCTTCGCGAACATGCCATCAGGGTGGCACCCCGCGCGACCGCCCGCTTGGGCCCTAGGTCACATGGACCTGTTCACGTGATGGTCGGCGCTTCAGGTCGATCGGGCGGTTCGCGCCGTCCCAGCTCGTAGACCGCCGCCTGGGTCCGGCGCTCGAGCCCCAGCTTGCGAAGCAGCCCCGACACGTAGTTCTTCACGGTCTTCTCGGCCAGCCCCAGCCGTTCGCCGATCTGCCGATTCGTGAGTCCTTCGGCGATGAGCGCCAGCACCTGGCGCTCCCGCAGCTGGAGGGAACCGAACCGCGGATCGTCGCGCTCGTCGGCCTCGGCCCGGTCGGCGACATGACGGGTGGCGGCGGGGTGCAGCAGTGACCGTCCTGCGGCGACGGCGCGGATGTCCTCCAGGAGCCGCGTGCCGGCCACGTTCTTCAGCACGTAGCCGGATGCTCCGGCGAGCACGGCCGAGATCGACGCCTCGTCGTCGTCGTACGCGGTGAGGATGAGGCACCGCACCTCTGGATGCCGCGAGCGCACCTCCCGGCAGAGGGCGACGCCGTCCCCGTCTGGCAACCGGACGTCGAGCACCGCCACGTCGGGCAGCGTCGCCGCGATTCGGGCGAGGGCGTGCGTCGCATCGCCCGCCTCCCCGACGACCTCCAGGTCGGGTTCGCGATCGAGCAGCTCGGCGATCCCGCGGCGGACGATCTCGTGGTCGTCGACCAGGAAGACACGAGTCACGGGTATGCTCCGATGCCGTCGGATGGCGACGCAGGCGCATCGGGGGCCGGAACCCGCCACTCGATCCTGGTCCTGCCGGGCGCCGAGTCGATGTCCAGCTCTCCACCTCGACGCTCGGCGCGGGCCCGCAGGTTGACGAGTCCGCTCCGCCGGCCACGCTCGGGGATGCCAGCGCCGTCGTCCTCGACGACGACCCGAGCCGAGGTCGTGTCCACCGCGACCGAGATCCGAATGCGGTCGGCTCCGGAGTGGCGCACGGCATTCATCAGGAGCTCGCGCACGACGGCCGCGACGTCGTCGGCGATCCCGCCGCGCAGGGCGAGGTCGACCGGTCCGGCGAAGCTCACCGCGACAGGACTGGCCCGACCGACGGTGCCCTCGGCGACCAGGTCGAGGATCCGCTGCCGCAGCGAATCGCTCGCACCCTCCGTGGCTCGAAGCGCGAAGATGATCGTCCGGATCTGCGCGATCGCGTCGTCGATCGTCGTGATCGCTCCGTGGAGATGCCGCCCGGCATCCGGTGACGACTCAGCCGCGAGCGCCTGCAACTCCAGGCCGACGCCGAAGAGCTGCTGGATCACGTGGTCGTGCAGGTCGCGCGCGATGCGGGCCCGGTCCTCCCCGAGTTGAGCTCGCTGGCGCTGCTCCCGCGCCTCGGCGAGCTCGATCGCGAGACCCACTCGGCCCGCCAGGTGGCCGGCGATGTCGAGTTCGTGCCGCCCGAACGACGGCTGGCCCGGCTCGCGCGAGGCCACGATGACGGCCCAGACGGCGCCGGCTCGCTTCAGCGGCACGCTCATCACGGGGCCCGCGTCTCCGCCGTCGGTGATCGCGAGAGCATCGAACGCGTCGAGATCGCGCGTTCCGGGAACGGCGCGGGCTTCGCCGGTCTCGAACGCGAGCCCGGCGGACGTGTGCATGGCGGAGACCGTCGTGCCCGCGACCTGGTCGGCGCCTGCGCCGCGGGCCTCGGAGACTCGCAGGGTGAGCGGGTCGGTGCCCTGGACGAGAATGCAGATGCGATCGGCAGTGGAGCGAGCCGCGAGTTCATCGGCGAGCAGCCCGGGTGCCGCGGCGCTCGCCGTGTCGACGAGCGCCGCTGCGATCTGCGCGGACGCCGCCGTCCATTCTTGACGCAGGACGATCTCGTCGTAGAGCCGGGCATTCGCGATCGCGAACCCAGCCGTCGCGGCGAGTGTCGTGACGACCTCCTCGTCGGCGGCGGTGAATTCGCCGGCCCGCGGTTCAGTGAGGTACAGGTTGCCGTACACCTCGTCGCGCACGCGTACGGGAACGCCGAGGAACGCGTCCATGTGCGGGTGCCCGCTCGGGAATCCGACGGAACGTCGATCATCGGCGATGTGCATGAGGCGGATCGGCCGGGGATCGTCGATGAGCGCACCGAGGACGCCTCGCCCCTCTGGAAGGTGCCCGATCGCCGCGACCTGGTCAGGCGGCATCCCGACGTGGACGAATGCATCCAGCCCGCGGCCGCCGGATGCGATGACCCCGAGCGCTCCGTACTTCGCGTCGACGAGTTCGACGGCCGCACGCACGATCCGCTCCAGTACGACGGAAAGTTCGAGCGGCTGCACGACGGCCTGCGTGGCGCGCAGCAGCGCTCTCAGACGATCCTGCGATTGCATCACGTCGCCGGCGCGCTCCATGAGTTCGTGGAGCGCGCGATCCAGCTCGGATCCGGGTTCGCCCGGTGCGGATCCCGACGACGGTCGACCCGGCACGGCACCTCCGATGGACTCGCCCGCAGGCTACCACCGGGCCGGGGTCCACCGACAGCGATCGAGTCGAGGGACCATTGGCCCGCGGCTGGCGACCGTCGAGCGAGATCATCTTGCAGTGCCGGTACCACCGGGGCGCGTGACCCCGGCGACGGCCGAACCTCGGAGAGGCGGCGGCGATGGACGGGACCATCCTCGTAGGAATCGACGGCTCCGTGGCGAGCCGCGCAGCGATCACGTGGGCGATCTCGCGAGCCGGCGACCGGCGCACCGGGGTGTCGCTCCTCAGTGTGGTCGACGACGAGTGGGGAACGATCAGCAACCGGGACCTCACCGAACTGCGCACCGACTCCGAGCGCTTGGCCACGCGGGAGCTGTCGTTCGCACGCGGGATCGCCGGCGGCGTTCCGGTCTCCGCCGCGGTCGACGTCGGTGCACCGATGCTCGAGCTGGCCACGACCGCGTCGGCTCACGAGTCGGTCGTCATCGGCTCGCACAAGACCGGCACGTTCCATGGACACGCACTGGGCTCGCGTGGATTGCAGCTGGCGGCCGTCGCGCCGGTCCCGATCGCGGTCGTTCCGGTGACGTCGATGAAGGGGCGCAGCGGCGTCATCGTCGGTGCTGGCACCGCCCCCGGTTGGATCGAAGCGATTCGCTTCGCCAGGCGTGAGGCGGCCCGGCTCGACGAGACGCTCACCGTGATCCGGTCCGATCAGGGGGTGCCGTTCGGCGATCAGGAGCTCTGGGCACTCGTCGACGCTGCGGATGCCGACGAGGCATCCGTCGACATCATGGTCCACCGCTCGACGGCACCGGCCGGGGAGGCGCTCGCGAACGCCTCGCACCGGGCCGTCCTCACCGTCAGCGGCCGCCCCACCGAGCCGGGGGCGCGCGGCTACCGGCCGCTCGGCCGCACGAACAGCGACCTGCTCATGAACGCCGGCGGGCCCGTGATGATCGTGCCGCACTCGACCGTCGGCTGATCCCTGGCCGGGTCGGCGTCGCGGGACCTTCGTCCCCGGTCTTCCGGCGTCGAGAGGCGCACAATGACGGCATGGACGCGAAACACGCAACCCGGATCATCCTGCTCGTCGTCCAGGCGTTCGTGGCGCTGACGGCGTTCGCCGGGGGCCTGGCCCTCGCCGCCGGAACGCTCGTGCCCGACCTCGCGACGGCGATCACGCCACCCGCCGAGTATCTCGAGGGGTCGCCCTTCTCGTCGTACCTGGTTCCCGGGCTCGTGCTCGCACTCGTTCTCGGCGGCATCCACGCCGTCGCCTTCGTGCTGCTCCTCCGCCGGAGGCCGTCGGCGCTGCTCGTCAGTGCCGCCGCGGGGTATGCGGCGCTCATCTGGATCTTCGTGCAGATGATGGTCATCCCCTTCAGCGTCCTGCAGGCGGTCTACTTCATGGCCGGGGCCGTCGAGCTCGGGCTCGTCATGCTGCTGCTCGGCCTCCTGCCGATCGCACGGGCTCCGGAGTCGAGGCCGTCGGACACGAGGGTGACCGCGACGTGACGGATGCCGGGGCTGCCGCCGCGCCGGGTCCTCGAACCGAGCCTCGGCTCGACACATCCGGACGCGGCCGTGCCGCCATCGGCCGCTGGATCATCGCCGTCACGGTCGGAGAGGCGGTCGGCTTCGCGATCGCGGCGGCCGTCGCGGTCGGAACGGTCGGCCTGGCGATGCCCGATCAGTGGCGGTATCCGGTCATCGTGGTCGGAGGCGCCCTCGAGGGCGCCGTGCTCGGTGGCGCCCAGCTCATCGGAATGGGCCCACGCCGCCCAGGCGCCGTCAGGTGGATCGTCGCAACGGCGCTCGGAGCGGCCCTCGCCTGGTCGATCGGACTGCTTCCCGGCACGTTCGCGATCCCCCTGAGCTCCCCGCTCGCCGTGGTGGCGTCGGCAGTCGGCGGCGTTGTACTGCTGGCGACCATACCCGTGGCGCAGTGGCTGACGATCCGCCCACGTGCGCACGCGGTGCGCTGGATCCCCGTCAACATGGGCGCCTGGGCGATCGCCATCCTCTGGACGTTCGCGCCCTCGCCCATCGTCGACGAGTCGACGTCGATCGGCGTGTTGATCACGGTCTACGCCGTCGCCGGGCTCCTCATGGCGGGCACGGTGGCGACCCTGACCGCAACCACCGCGCGCCGGTTGTTCGCCTGAGAGCCGCACCGGCCTCGCGCGAAAGGCCCCCGACCTCCGCAGGTCTGCGGGAGTCGGGGGCCTTCACATGGCGGTGACGGTGGGATTTGAACCCACGGTAGGTTTCCCTACACAACTTTTCGAGAGTTGCACCTTCGGCCGCTCGGACACGTCACCGCTGACGATCTTAGACGACGCCGGGGTGAGCACCAAAACGGGCGAGCGCCACTGCGCCGGATGCCACTGCTCACCGCCCGCGTTCAGCCGACATCCAGCGCACGGTCATACATTCTGCGTCGTGCCGCGTTCTCTCCGACCTTCCCGCTGGGCGACCATCCTGACGATGGTGGCCGTCGGCGTCGCAACGGCTGCCGCGGCATCCGTCATCGGATGGCGCAGGTTCAGGGCCCGGCTCACCGCCAACTCGCTCGTGCTCAACGAGACGCTGCCGATCCACTCGAAGTGGTGGCGCGATCACGCGAAGGAGAAGGGCGACCTGCTCTACGTGGCGATCGGCGACAGCGCAGCCCAGGGCATCG
>DASUVU010000301.1:0-5865 GCA_036378815.1 Agromyces sp.
GACCGGCTGAACCTCTACGTGTATCCGATCACCCTCGGATCCGGGAAGCGGCTGTTCGACGGCATCGTGCCGGCGGCCTTCACACTGGCGGAGCCGCCGCGGGCCTTCCCGAAGGGCGCGATCTCGCTCGTCTACGAGCGGGCCGGCGTGCCGGTCACCGGTATCGACATCTCCCAGGTCGAGTAGGCGCGCCGCTCGACCATCGGGCGCCAAGACTCAGGGAAGTAGTCGGTCCAGCGCGACTCCTGAAAACAAGGACGCGATCGACGTCAGCGGGACGTCCTTCGATTCAGGAGTCTGCCGAGCAGGACATCGTTCGATGCTTCGCCGTCGCCGTCGCGAGTCACCCCCGCAGCAGGCCTCGCAGCGTCTGGATGGTGTCGGCGTCTTCGGGCCGCTTGTCGTCGCGGTACCGCTTGACCCGCGCGAATCGCAACGCGATGCCGCCGGGGTAGCGGGGCGAGCGCTGCACGCCGTCGATCGCGATCTCGACGACCGTCACGGGGTCGACCCAGACGGTGTTCGGCGTGCGTCGCACCTCGATCTTCGGGAACCACTCGGTCTGCCACCGCAGCAGCTCGTCGGTCAGGCCCTTGAACGTCTTGCCCACCATCACGAAGTCGCCTGGCTCGCCGAACTCGCCGACCGGGTCGATCGCCCCGAGGTGCAGGTTCGAGAGCCACCCGGTGCGCCGCCCCGACCCCCACTCGCAGGCGAGCACGACGAGGTCGTACGTGTGCACGGGCTTCACCTTGACCCAGCTCGACCCGCGTCGGCCGGCCGCGTAGGGCGAGCCGATCGCCTTGACGACGATGCCCTCGTGCCCGGCGGCGAGCGCATCGCGCGACACCCGCTCGGCCACCTCGGGATCGGTGGTGATCTCACCCGGGATGCGATACGGGCCGGCGATGCGCTCGAGCTCGCGGATGCGCACCGAGAGCGGTTCGTCGAGCAGGTCGCGCCCGTCGACGTGCAGCACGTCGAAGAACCACGGATGCAGCAGCACCTCGCGCGCCCGCTCGGCACCGAACCGCGACATCGTCTCTTGGAACGGGCGCGGCGCCTCGTTCTCGTCGAGCGAGAGCGTCTCGCCGTCGAGGATGACGTCGCCCACGGGCATGCGTCTCACGACCTCGACGACCTCGGGCAGGCGAGGCGTGATGTCGGCGAGGTTGCGCGTGAAGACGCGCACGTCGTCGCCGGCGCGGTGCACCTGGATGCGCGCGCCGTCGAGCTTGTACTCGACGGATGCCTCGCCGGTGCCGTCGATCGCCGCCGTCGGGGTCCGCGCCGTCGCGGCCAGCATGGGCAGCACCGGGCGACCGACGACCAGCCCGACCTCGGCCAGCTCGTCGGCGGTGCCGGTGAGCGCCAGCCTCGCCGTCTCGCCCAGGTCTCCGGAGAGCATGGCGGCCCGCCGCACCACCTCGCCCGGACGATCGGCGGCGCGGGCGATCGCGTCGGTGAGCACGCCCTCGAGCGCGCCCGTGCGCATCTCGCCGAGGATCACCCGCTTCACGAAATCCTGCTCGCGCGCGGTCGCCCGCGAGGTCAGCTCGCGCAGGTCGGCGGCGCGCGCGGTCACCGAACCCGACCCGGATGCCGCGGCGAGACGCTCGAGCAGCTCGTCGAGCTCGGTCACCGTGATGCTCGGCGTCTCGGCGGGAGGGCCCAGCATCGACGACAGCCCGCGCCAGCCGACGCCGACCCGGCCCTGTCGGGGCTTTCCCACGAGGAACCCGACGGCGGGCGCGATCTCGTCGGGCGCAAGCCGGCCGAGCAGCGACGCGAGCGCGTCGACCTTCGCCAGCCGCGACCGGGTCGCGGTGACCGCCTCGGTCGTGGCCACTATCTCGTCGAGGAGCACGGGGTCAAGTCTGTCACCGGGCACCGACACCACGCATAGGGTGGAACGGATGAAGGTCGTCAGCTACAACCTCAGGAAGCACCGCGCGATCGCGGAGCTCGCAGCGCTCGATGAGCGGTACTCCCCCGATGTCGTCTGCCTCCAGGAGGTCGACACCACGGGCCTCGCCGACGAGGTCGGCAGGCTTCGGCTGGCCCACTCCACCACGGGCAATCGGCTCGGGCTCGCGATGTACTACCGGGCAGACCTCTACGAGCCGCGCGCCGTGCGGGCGTTCGCGCTGAAGAAGTCCCTGCACGACCGCATCCTGCGTCCCGCGCACGAGCGCCTCCTCGCGGTGCGGCTGCACGATCTCGTCGAGGGTCGCGAATCGGTGGTCGCGTCGTTCCACGCGGCACCGCTGACGGCCCTGAACTCGTTGCGCCGGCACCAGATCAAGTCGGCCCTCGCCGAGCTGCAGTTCCTCGGTCCCAACCTGCCGACGCTCATGGTGGGCGACTACAACTACCCGGTGTTCAAGGACAACCTGGCGGCCAAGGTGCGCGAGGTCGGCTACGAGCTGTCGCTCAGCGAGAGCCGCACGTACACGCGCTACAAGTTCTTCCGCGGTCACTTCGACCTCGCGACATCCGTCGGCTTCGACATCCTCCGCGTCGAGACGCTGCCGCGCGGGTCATCCGACCACCTGCCGATCCTCGTGCACGCGCACTACGCGGGCGTGCCGGTGCAGGAGACCGAGCCCGTCATCTGATCGACGGATGCCGCGACGCGGCGCCCGGCCGCCGCGGCATCCGATCACTCGGTGTGCGAGTCGAGGAAGTCGATCGTCTGGTCGAAGGCGAGCTGGGCCTCCTCGAAGTCGAGGTGGAACTGGTACTCGTGCGGCAGTCGCGGTTCGTGGTCGGCGGCGAAGAACAGCTCGGTCGTGTCGACGCCCGCGTCGGTCAGCTCGTCGCTCATCGGGACCGACTGGATCCACGTCAGCGCGTCGCCGTTGCCGCCGCTGATGAAGGTCGGCGGGAAGTCCTCGGTCACGAACTGGATGGTGGACATGGTGGTGCCGGCGTAGCTCGACGACCAGTCCTTCGTTCCGGTGTAGGCCCAGAGCGCGATCTGGAATCCCCAGTAGCCGATGCCGTTCAGCTCGGCCATCGCGCGCAGGTCGTAGACGCCGCAGTGCAGGATGGTGCCCACGAGGTGGTCGGCGTCGAGCGCCGGTTCGATGCCGATGAGGTGCGCGTACTTCGGGTTGGTCGTGAGCACGGTCAGCTGGCTGGCCAGCTGCGCGCCCGCCGAGTCGCCGGCGAGCACGATCCGGTCTGGGTCGACGTTCAGCTCATCGGCGTGCTCGACGATGTACGCGAGCGAGTCGTTCAGCTGCTCGACCGCGGTCGGATACGTCGCCTCGGGCGCGACCGTGTACTGCAGGCCGATGGTCGTGTAGCCGTGGCTCGCGATGATCTTCAGGTATGGCGCGACGTTCCCCTTGTCACCCGAGATCCAGGCGCCGCCGTGCACCCACACGACGGTGGGCAGCGGACCCGAAGCGGATGCCGCGGTGAACACGTCGAAGCCCGTGCCGTCGCCCACCGCGGGGTCGCCGGCCGCGACATCCAGCCGCTCGTCGACGCCCTCGGCGGGCACGTACGGCTCCATCTCGGCGACGGTGGCGGCGGCACCCCGCTCGAAGACGCCCCGGATGAGCAGCGCCGACGGCCACGGCGACATCGAGACGATCAGTGAGAGCGCCCCGGCGACGAACAGCGCGATGAGGGTCACGAGGGTCCCGCGCTCCGCCCGCGGCGCGAAGAGCGGCCGCGGGGGCAGCTCGGGGTCGGGCCGCGAGACGGCGCGCGTTGCGGTGGGTCGTGGCATCCGTCTCATCGTGGCATCGCCACGGTCGTTCAGCGGCGATCGACACCCAGCCACTCGTCGAAGGTCTGCACCCCGAAGTCGGCGTCGGGTCCGGGCAGGAGCGTGCCGTCGCGCATCGCCCGCCCGAACGCCCCGGGAAGCGGCGCCTCGACGACTCGGCCCGGCTTGCCCACGCGCTCGGCCCAGCGCCGGCACAGGTCGGCCATCCGCTCCTCGCGCGGCCCGGCGAGGTCTCGCGCCCATCCGGCCGGCTCTGCCGTGGCGAGGTCGACGAGGCGCTCGGCCACCTCACGCGCCGCCACCGGCTGCGAGCGCATCGCCGGCACGGGCACCACCGGTCCCGCCTTCATGCGCTCGAAGATCTGGCCCGCGAACTCGTGGAACTGCGTCGCCCGCAGGAGCGTCCAGGGTACGCGGCCGGCGGCGACGAGCTCCTCCTGCAGCCCCTTGCCGGCGTAGTAGCCGTACGGCGCGTCGCCGACGCCCACGATGGAGAGCGCGACATGGTGCCGAACGCCGGCGGCCTCCGCGGCGGCGAGCAGGTTGCGGGTCACGGCGCCGAAGAACTCGCGCGACACCTTGGCCGAGGTGGTGCGCACCGAGGTGACGTCGATGACGGCGTCGCATCCGTCGAGCGCGCCGGCGAGGCCCTCACCTGTGGTCAGGTCGACTCCGGTCGATCGCGTGAGCACGAGAGGTTCGTGCCCGCGCTCTCGGATGACGTCGACGATGTGGTGTCCGACCATGCCGGTTCCGCCGGCCACTGCGATCCTCATCGGACCGATTCTTCCGCACTCGTGGCACGCCCGGCCATCGCCGCTCCGCTCTCCCGACGTGGCGGAATGAGCAGCAGGACGCTCAGCACGATCGGGAGCGCGAGCGAGATGGGCTCGGCGATCGCGTCGAGCGGTGCGAGGTCGTGCAGGTGCGTGACGTGGTACGCGAAGTGCGGCACGGAGAACACCAGCCAAGCGATGCCGACCGCGACCGAGGCATCCGCTCGCCGTACCAGGGCGGCGAAGATACCGGCGGCGACGAGCGCGAGGTACAGCGCACCGACGTCACGGGTGAGGTGCTCGTTGAACGGGCCGTCGGCCGCCCACGCGCCGAAGCCGAGACCGGGGAAGGACTCGTGGAATTCGCGCGGGAAGGCGAGCGCCCAGACGCCGACGAAGGCGCCGGTGGCAGTGAGGATCCAGAGGATGATGCGTCGCAGAGGTGTGTTCACACCCTGTACGACCGGATGACGCGGCGAAATGTGAGGATGAGAGGGTGCCCGACGCCGAAACCGACGAACTGACCGATGTCCTCGGCGAACGCCGGCACCTGATGAACCTGGCGTTCCGCATGCTCGGGTCGTGGAACGACGCCGAGGACGTGGTGCAGCAGACCTACGAGCGCTGGTTCCGGCTCGACGACGACGCGCGGGCCGCGATCGAGCGACCGGGCGCCTGGCTCACGACCGCGGCATCCCGCATCTGCCTGAACCTGCTCGATTCGGCCCGGGCCAGACGGGAACGATACGTCGGCGAGTGGTTGCCCGAGCCGGTACCGACGGATGCCGCGGCCGGGTCGTCACCCGCGATCGACCCGCTCGACCGCGTCGCCCTCGACGACTCCGTGAGCATGGCGCTGCTCATCGTGCTCGAGTCGCTGACGCCGGCGGAACGGGTGGCGTACGTGTTGCACGAGGTGTTCGCCGTGCCGTTCGCCGAGATCGCCGAGGCCGTCGGGCGTTCCCCCGCGGCTACCCGGCAGCTCGCGGCATCCGCTCGACGACACGTTCGCGAGCTGCGACGACGACCGGCGCCGGTGAGCGAGCACGAGCGGCTCGTGAGCGCGTTCCGCGCGGCCTGCGAGAACGGCGACCTCGACGAGCTGATCCGCATCCTCGACCCCGACGTCGTCTCGGTGAGCGACGGCGGTGGCAGGGTGCGGGCGGCGCTCCGCCCCGTCGTCGGAGCCGACAAGGTCGCTCGCTTCATCCTCGGCGTGCTCGCCAAGGCGGGGCCGGCCGTCGCGATCGAGCAGCGCGAGGTGAACGGCCAGACGGGGTTCGCCGTGACCGAGGCCGGCACGGTGACCGGCGTGGTCGCGCTCGGTGCCGCGGAGGGGCGGATCCA
>DASUVU010000302.1:0-5448 GCA_036378815.1 Agromyces sp.
CCGCACGTGCCGCCGCCGGAGTTGCGTACCACCGAGCTGGTGCCGGGCAACGTCAGCGACGACGGGTTCGGGAACGTCGACTCGGGCGTGTACCGGCCCGACTCGAGTGCCGCGGCCGTCACGACGAGCTTGAACACCGAGCCGGGCGGGTTCATGTCGCCGCCGGTCGCACGGTTGAAGAGCGGGTCGCTCGGGTCGGCGAGCAGCCCCTCGTACGTCGCCTGGACGGCGGCCGAATCATGCACGGCGAGCGCGTTCGGGTCGAACGTGGGCTTGGTGACCATCGCGAGGATGCGCCCCGTGGCCGGCTCGGTGACGATCACGGCGCCGGTGTAGTCGCCGAGGGCGTCCCATGCCGCCTGCTGGGCCACCGGGTCGATGGCGACTTCGACGGACGCCCCCATCGGGTCCTGCCCGGAGATGAGACGGTTGAGCGAGTCGAAGAACTGGCTCGACGACTGCCCGCTGAGGTAGGAGTTGAGCGACTGCTCGAGCCCGGTCGCCTCGCCGTTCACGGGGATGTAGCCCGTCACGGGCGCGTAGAGGGGACCGTTCGAGTACACGCGCTGGAACTTGTAGAGGTCATCCGCGGGCTGCGAGAAGGCGATGGGGTCGCCTCGCACGAGGATCGGTCCGCGTTCGACGGAGTAGCTCTCGTAGAGCGTCCGCGAGTTGCGGGGATCGGCGGCGAGCGCCTCGGCCTGCACGTACTGGATGATCGTCGTCGAGACGAACAGGGCCAGGAACATCAGGAGCGCGACGATCGACACGCGCTTGAGCTCTCGATTCATCCGTCGATCACCAGCCTCGGGTGGTTGCGAACCGTGTCGGACAGTCGCAGCAGCAGCGCGACGATGATCCAGTTCGCGACGAGCGAGGAGCCGCCCGCCGCGAGGAAGGGTGTCGTCAGGCCGGTCAGCGGGATGACGCGGGTAACGCCACCGACGACGATGAACACCTGCAGGGCGATGACGAACGCGAGACCGACGCCGAGGAGCTTGCCGAAGTCGTCCTGCCCGGCGAACCCGATGCGGAAGCCGCGGGCCACGAAGAGCACGTACAGCGCGAGGATCGCGAAGATGCCGGCCAGGCCGAGCTCCTCGCCGAGGCTCGCGATGATGTAGTCGCTCTGGGGAACGGGGGTGATGTCGGGCCGCCCCTGACCCCAACCGGTGCCGATGAGCCCGCCGTTCGCGAGACCGAAGAGGCCCTGCACGACCTGGTAGCTGCCGCCGAACTCCTGGTCGAAGCGCTCGGGGCTGAACGGGTCGAGCCAGTTCGCGAAGCGGTTGCCGACGTAGTCGAGGGTCTGGCTCGCGACGAGCGCGCCGCCGATGAACAGGCCGAGTCCGAGCACGACCCACGAGAGGCGGCTCGTGGCCACGTAGAGCATCACGAGGAAGAGCCCGAAGTACAGCAGCGCGGTGCCGAGATCGCGCTGGAAGACGATGACGGCCATCGACAGCGCCCAGACGACGAGCAGCGGGCCGAGGTCGCGGGCGCGCGGGAACTGCATGCCGAGGAACTTGCGCCCGACCATCGAGAGCGAGTCGCGGTTGCGCACGAGGTATCCCGCGAAGAAGACCGCCAGCGCGATCTTCGCGATCTCACCCGGCTGGAATGTGGCGAAGTCGCCGAACCCGATCCAGACGCGCGCGCCGCTCACCTGGCGTCCGATGCCGGGCACGAGCGGGAGCAGGAGGAGCACGATCGCGACCAGCCCGGAGAGGTAGGTGTAGCGGAACAGCACCCGGTGGTTGCGGATCAGCAGGATCGTCACGATCGCCGCGACGATGGCGATCGCGCTCCAGACGATCTGCCGTACCGACGCGCTCTCCCAGCCGCTGTCGCCCTCGGCGATGTCGATGCGGTAGATCATCGCGATGCCGAGGCCGTTCAGCACGGTCGCGATCGGCAGCAGGAACGGGTCGGCGTCGCGCGCGACGAAGCGCATCGCGATGTGCATTCCGAAGGCGAGCACCGAGAGGCCCACGCCGAGCAGCACGAGCTGGGTGTCGATGCCGCCCATCGCCCCCAACTGCACGAGCACGATCGCGGCCGCGTTGATGATGCAGGCGACGATGAGCAGCCAGAGCTCCGTGTTGCGGAGCTTCTGGGGGAGTCGGATACGACGGACGCCGCTGGGCGGAGTGGCTGAGACGCCCCCGGGCGGCGTGGAGGTCCGCGTGGCGCGGCCACCGGCACGATCAGTCAACGGACTCCTCCAATCGCTGCACGATGCGGGACGCCTCGGCGAAGGATCCGGCGCTGATGGTCTGCTCGACGCGTTGCTGGTCGTACGTGCGCAGGTCGGCGACGTCGACGGTGGTCTCGGTGTGCAGCTCGTGCAGGGAGAGCGGCCCGAGGTTCTGCTGGATGCCCTGGAAGATCGCGACCCGCCCGTTGGATTCGCCCACGTAGTAGCGGGTCTGCGTCCACTGGTAGCCGAGCACGAACGTGGTGGTGATCGCGGCGATGAGGAGCACGATCCAGAAGCTCCAGACCCAGCGCCGACGGCGGCGCCGACGGGCGTCCTCCTCGATCAACTCGTCGAAGTAGTCCTCGGAGTCGGGCTCGAAGTGGGTCTCCTGCACCGGGTGGGGTCGCAGGCTGGGCAGTCGGATGCCGCGTGCGCGCACCGGCTCCGCCGCTGCACCGAACGCGAGCGGCGCCGCCGCCGACCCGACCACCAACGGCGGCGTTGCCGGTGCCGGGGGTTCGCCGATGTCGATCACGACGACCGTCACGTTGTCGGGCGCACCGCCGTCGAGCGACGCCTTCACGAGGCGGTCGGCGACCTGCTTGGCGCCGGCATCGGCGGACAGCAGCTCGTGCAGCTTCTCGAACGGCACGACCCCCGAGAGTCCGTCGGAGCAGAGCATCCAGCGGTCGCCGGGCCGGGTGTCGAGCACCATCGAGTCGATCTCGGGCGACGTCTCCACGTCGCCGAGCACGCGCATGAGCACGGAGCGACGGGGATGCACCATCGCCTCCTCGGCGGTGATGCGGCCGGCGTCGACGAGACGCTGCACGAAGGTGTGGTCGGTCGAGATCTGGCTGAGCTCGCCCGACCGCAGCAGGTAGATGCGCGAGTCGCCGATGTGCGAAATGACGACCTGGTCGTCGTGGAGCAGCACCGCGCTCACCGTGGTGCCCATGCCGGTGAGCTCGGAGTGGTCGGCGACCGTCTCGGCGAGTTCGCGGTTCGCGGCGGTCAGGGCGCCTTCGAGTGCTGCCGCGGCATCCGGCGCTGAACCGTAGTCGACGTCGGCTTCGGCGATCCGCCGGGTCGCGATGGCGCTCGCCACATCACCGCCGGCGTGGCCGCCCATGCCGTCGGCGACGAGGAACAACCGTTGCCCGGCATACCCGGAGTCCTGGTTGTTCGCGCGGATCCGTCCGACATGCGAGACCGCTGCGCTCGCCTTGACCGTGGCCATGGGCTACCGCCGCAGCTCGAATGTCGTCGCTCCGACCTTCACGGTGGCTCCGAGCGGGATCGGCGTCGGCACGGTCACTCGGGAGCCGTTGAGGAAGGTGCCGTTCGTGGAATCGAGGTCCTGGATCATCCAGCGGCCGTTCCAGAGCATGAGTCGGGCGTGGTGCGTCGACGTGTAGTCGTCGCGGATGATGATCGCGGAATCGGCCGACCGGCCGATCGTGATCTCGTCGCGACCGAGCGGGAACTCGGTGCCGGCCTTCTGGCCGTTCGTGATGACGAGCTTCGTCGCGTTCTGGGTCGAGGCCGTCTCACCGTCGGGGCCGGATGCGGGCGCCGCGGGGTGTGGCGCCGGCCCCGACGATGCTCCGACGGCTGCCGGTGCGGCGGCCGGGAACGCCGCTGCCGGCGCCGGCGCCTGCGCTCCGGCGTCGGGCTGGAGCCTGCGCACCCGCTGGCCGAAGAGGTCGCTCCGGAGGGCGTACACGATGGCGAAGATGAAGACCCAGAGCAGCAGGAGGAATCCGAGCTGAAGGACCAGGAGGGTGAGTTCGCTCATTCGCCGGGCCCCCAGAACCCGCCCGGGTCCTGCCGACCGTCGGCCGGAGCGACATTCTGCGCTCCCGTCGCCGATGCCTGGGCGAGTACGCGGAAGACGATGCGCGAGCGCCCGATGGTGATCACCGAGTCGGGTTCGAGCACCGCCTCCTTCACGGGGGCGCCGTTCAGCTGCGTGCCGTTGGTGGAGCCGAGATCGCGGACGCGGGCACGCGTGCCGTCCCACTGCACCTCGGCGTGGCGGCGCGAGGCGCCGGAGTCGTCGAGCGTGACATCCGCCTCGCTGCCGCGACCGATGACCGTGCGGCCCTTGATGATGGGGTGCCGAGTACCGCCGACATCGAGCACCGGAGTCCATGCGACGCGGCCCTTGACGTTGCGGGAGTCGACCTGCACCATGCCCTCGGAGAGCGCCTGGTCGGGTTCCAGCGAGATCGAGATGCCTCCGGCGAACTGGAAGCGCTGGCTCGCGGCGTGCTTCTGCACGAGATCGGTGAGCTCGTCGATGAGTGCGGGACCCAGTCCGGCCATGCGGTCGTGGTCGGTCGGCGACATCCGTACCCTGAATGTATTGGGAACGAGCACGCGGTCGCGAGAGACGACTGCCGCCTTCGTGTCGATCTCGCGCTTCAGCGCAGCGGTGATCTCGACGGGCTGCAGCCCCGAGCGGAAGGTCTTCGCGAAGGCGCCGTTGACGGCACGTTCGAGACCCTTCTCGAAGTTGTCCAGTAGGCCCACAGGTCTCCCGATCCGGTTCCGTGATTGTGTGTCATGTTAGCGGGGGCGTCTGTGAACGCTCCCGATCAGTCGACGGGTATCGGCGCCTCCTCCTCGTCGACGTCGAGCGACAGCGTGGGCAGGGACGCGGTGAGCAGCGTTCCGTCGGAACGCCGCGAACCCTCGACGTCCCGCATCGTCGGGGCGCCGTACAGGCGGGGCCCCTGGTCGATGAGCGGAACGGTGACGGGCTCGTCGGCCGTGACGACGATCTCGGCGCCCCGCACGCGCACCTGCGCCTGGTCGCCGACTTCGATCGCGAACGAGATGGTGGTGGGCTCGAGCGTGACGCGCACGCGCGTCCCGCGCAGCGTGATGCGGAACGTGAGCTTCGACCACTCGTCGGGCAACCGCGGATCGAACGTGAACACGCCGTTGTGATCGCGGAACCCGCCGAAACCCGCGACGAGCGTGCTCCACACGCCTCCGGCCGAGGCTACGTGCACGCCGTCGGAGGCGTTGTGGTGCAGGTCGGCGAGGTCGACGAAGAGGGCGGCACGGAAGTACCGCATGGCGAGCTCGTGGTAGCCGACCTCCGACGCGATGATCGACTGCACGATCGCCGAGAGCGTGGAGTCGCCGGTGGTGAGCGGGTCGTAGTACTCGAAGTCGGCGCGCTTCATCTCGGTCGAGAACCGGTCGCCCTGCAGGTAGAGGGCGAGCACGACGTCGGC
>DASUVU010000303.1:0-5407 GCA_036378815.1 Agromyces sp.
CACCCGCTTTTTGCCACGGTTCGAGAACTCGGGTCCTGCGCGCGAGGAGTCTCACGGGGTCGCAATGAGTTCGTGGAGGCGTGCGACCAGGCTCGTGGAATCCACGAAGATGTCGTCGGACGTCACCTCGACCACCCGCCATCCCGCGCGCTCGAACGCGCGCTTGCGGCGCACGTCCTCCTGCCAGACGCGACGGTTGAGGCGGTGGTCGTCACCCTGGTACTCGATCACGATGCGCCATTGGACGTACGCGAGATCGGGGTGGCGCACCGCCCCGTCGAGGAGCACGGTCGGGTGATTGACGAGCGGCTCGGGCAGGCCCGCGTCGACGAGGAGCAAGCGAAGGTGCGTCTCGGGGCGTGACTCGGCGCCGACGCGAACCAGGGGAAGTGCTCGCGCGAGGCGCCGGGCTCCGCGGCGGCGGCCCCACCACCTGACGGCATCCTGCAGGTCCGCCACCGTCGCGAGGGCCGCCTCCCGCTTGCGGCCCGTGCGCGCCCCCGTGACGATCGCATCGCCGACCGCGACGAGATCGCGAAGCGTGAGGCGCGTCGCGAGTTGGCACCACAGTCGTGCCGGCGCCACCAACGGCAGCCCGAGATGAAACCGGATCGGTATCGGTCCAGTGAGCTCGTGGCCAGCTACGCCCTTGGAACGGGCCCGTTCGATGCCGTCGGGTGCCGTCACGTGCAGCTTCGGGGGCTCGGGCTGCGACGGTGCCGCCGTGCCCGGAGGCGGCCCGTCCGTCGATTTCGGCACACCCGGCCGCTGCGGCACTTCAGAGGGAAGCGGCAGTCCGTACAGGTGTGCGGCGGTCTCATGACTGAACGCCTCGCCGGGTCGCAGGAGCGGTTCGTACGCGTGGCAGCGATCGATGAGCGCACCGAGGTCCAGGCCCGATGATCGGACACCATGAAAGGGCCGCTGCAGGTCGGCGGCACGCAGCCTTCCCGCGCTGGATTGATGGAACGCGGTCTGACTGACGCGGAATGCACCGCCGCGGACATGGGCTGGGAGCGGTTTCTGGCGCGTCACGCAGCCACTGTGCCTGACGAGCACGAGCCGTGAACGGACTTGTCCACACCCGGGGCATCTCGAACCGTCGCATCCTGCGGGTGCGCACCGCAAGCACCCGCAGTATGCGACGGTTCGAGAAAGGGGCGGGGGCGCGGGCGCGGGGCGCGGGGGCGGGGCGCGGGGGCGGCCCGCGCTACGCGCCGAGGTCGCGGAACGCGAGCGACGAGGCATCCGTCGTCTCGGTCGTCACGTTCGCGAAGGCGTCGAACCCGTCGGAGGTCACGCGGTCGAGCAGGGCGCGCAGGTTCTTCACGCGGCGCTCGAAGCGCACGCGAGTTCCGGATGCCACGAGCTCGTGCTTCAGCGCGAGCAGCGACGCCGGCTCGACGTCGGCGTCGTACACGAGCACCACCGCGCGCGGACGCGTCCCGTCGCGCATCTCGAGCAGGTCGACGATGCGCTCGAACCCGATGGAGAACCCGGTCGCGGGAACCTCCTGCCCGAGGAAGCGTCCGATCATGTGGTCGTAGCGTCCGCCGCCGCCGAGCGAGTAGCCCAGGTCGGGATGGGCGATCTCGAAGATCGTGCCCGTGTAGTACCCCATGCCGCGCACGAGCGTCGGGTCGAACTCGATCGCCGCGCCCGGCAGCGCCTCACGGAGGGCGATCAGCTCGGCGTAGGCCTCCCGATCGAGCCACGCGGGTGGTGGCACCACTCCGTCGTGCAGGTGCCAGTCGGCCGACATGAGCGCCTCGAGCTCTGCCGCGACATCCGTATCTCCCGTCGTCACGCCGAGCTCGCGCAGTTCGGCCGCCACTCCCCCGACGCCGATCTTGTCGAGCTTGTCGATGGTGATCAGTGCGCGCTCGCGCAGCTGCTCGGACACGCCCCACGACGAGAGGATTCCGGTGAGGATGCGCCGGTCGTTGATGCGGATGACGCATCCGCCGAGGCCGAGCGCCTCGAGCGTGGCGAGCGTCGCCGTGAGCAGCTCGAGCTCGGCGAGCTGCCCCGACTCGCCGATGATGTCGATGTCGCACTGCACGAACTGGCGGTAGCGGCCCTTCTGCGGCCGCTCGGCCCTCCACACCGGAGCGATCTGGATCGCGCGGAACACCGGCGGCAGCGCGGCCCGGTGCGTCGCGTAGAACCGCGCGAGCGGCACGGTGAGGTCGTAGCGCAGCCCGAGGTCGGCCAGTGACAGTGCGTCGCCGGATGCCGCGGCCGCCGCCAAATCGTCGCGTGTGAGGCCGCGCTTCATCACGGCGAAAGCGAGCTTCTCGTTGTCGCCGCCGAGGCCGGCGTGCAGGCGCTGGGAGTCCTCCATCACGGGCGTCTCGATCTCGTCGAAGCCGTGCGCCCGATACACGCCGCGGATCACGCCGAGCGCGTGCTCGCGGCGGGCCTTCTCGGCGGGCAGGAAGTCGCGCATGCCGCGCGGAGGGGTGACGGATGCGGCCATGCCGACCATTCTTCCAGCACGCGCGACCGCGCCGCCGCAGCCGACCCGTCTGGGGAGCCCCCGCCTCAGCCGAACAGGTCCAGATCCACCCCGCGGCTGTCCGCCGCTCGCTGCAGCGCCTCGGCTTCGTCGATCCCGACGGCGAGGTAGACGTGCAGCCCGTCGGCGTCGTCGCGCACGAGGTACTCGTAGTCGGTGGTGACGATCACCTCGTCGTCGGCGTCGAGGTAGCTCCATCGCACGCGAACGGTCGAGATCCGGTCGGTGAGCGCACTCACCGCCCGCAGCTCGGGCACGGCCGACTCGAGTCCGAGGCGGCGGTACAGCGGGTACGACTGGGCGAGGCCCGCCGCCATGTCGGCGCGGCTCTCGAGTGCTCCCGCGAAGTCATCAGTGACGATCATGCCCGGCAGTCCCCAGAGCCGCGCCGTCGCGTCGGCGTCGAACTCGCGGAGCGCGGATGCGTACTCATCGAAGAACTCGACGAGCCGCTGCTCGGTGATGCCCATGGAGCCCTCCTCGCTGCCCGGACCCGGAGTCAGGGCTCCTTCGTCACGACACGCTGGTCGTCGATGACCGGTGGCGGCCCTGCCGGATCGAACGCGCCTCCCTCGTTCACCCAATCCGCGATCTCGGCGGCGTACTCCTTCGTCACCGGCGTGACCGGCCGAGGCCGGCGGAGGATCGCCTTCACTCGCTCCGTGAACTTCGCCATACCTCGGACCATAGCCCACCCACTCCCCGGCGTCAGCCCTGGTCGGCCGACTCGACCACGCGGACCTCCTGCTCGAACGATCGCACCGCGTGCCGCAGCGCCCGCTCGGCATCGAGCCCCTGCGAACGGGCGGATGCCACGAGCGCGAACAGCGTGCGGCCGAGTTCGTCCTCCGTGGCGGGCGAGGTCGTGCTCGCGGCATCCGTCGCGGCCTCGCCGAGGAGCACCTCGGCGGTGACGCCCGCCTTCTCGGCCTTGTCGAGCACCTTGCGCGCGAGCGCGAGCGCGGGCATGCCGCGTGGCACGCCGTCGAGCACGCTCGTACGGTGCGGCTTCTCGTCGGCCTTCAGGTCCTCCCAGAACGCGACGACGTCGGCGGCGGTCTCTGCCGACCGGTCGCCGCCGAAGACATGCGGATGCCGCGACACCATCTTGGCGGTCATGTGCGCCGCGACATCCTGGATGTCGAAGTCCTCCCCGGGCGTGTGCGCCGCGATGTCGGCGTGGAACAGCACCTGGTAGAGCACGTCGCCGAGCTCCTCGATCATCTCCTGCCGGTTGCCGGTCTCGATCGCGTCGATGAGTTCCCAGCTCTCTTCGACCAGGTACTGCACGAGGCTCTCGTGCGTCTGGTCGGCATCCCAGGGGCAGCCGCCCGGTGCCCGGAGCAGCGCGACGGTCTCGATGAGCTCCTCGAGGGCGGTCGACCGATCCGACTCGGATCGGCGGCTCGCACGGTCAACCTCGGTCATCCCGTCAGCCTACGTCGGCCTGCGGCGGCCCGGACCCGGATGAATTACGGATGTCGCGAGGCCGCCCCGCCGTTAGGATCGGAGGCGGAGTGCCGGGAAGTCTGGTCGGCCGACGCGTTCGCGTCGTCGCCGTTCCGCGCGGGTCCGCCCGCCGTCCCGACCCGAAGGGGTGCCATGAACGTCCTCCGCTCGGAGCGCCTGGCCGCCGCCCTGCTCCTCTCCGCCGCCGCGCTCGGCATCCTGCTCGCGAACCTGCCGGTGGGGTCTGCACTCATCGACGCCAAGCAGGCGCACCCGTTCCCGCTGGGCCCGATCGACCTGTCCGTCGGCCACATGGTCAGCGACGGCCTGCTCGCGATCTTCTTCTTCATCGTCGCGGTGGAGTTGCGCCGCGAGCTCGTGATCGGCGAGCTCAACAGTTTCTCGAAGGCCGGCGTCCCCGCGATCGCGGCGCTCGGGGGCGTCGCGGTGCCCGCCCTCGTGTTCCTCGCGTTCGCCGGTGGTGGGCCCACCGCCGACGGATGGCCCGTGCCGACCGCGACCGACATCGCCTTCGCGCTCGGCGTGCTGGCGATGTTCGGGCGGTTCATCCCGACGCGCGTGCGGGTGTTCCTGCTCGCGCTCGCAGTGCTCGACGACCTGGTCGGCATCCTCGTCATCGCGTTCTTCTTCACGAGGTCGGTCGACCTGGCCTTCCTCGGGTTCGCCGCGATCGCCGTCACCGCCTTCGGCATGACCAGTCGGCTGCTGCGACCGCGATCGCCGTACATCCTGAGCCGACGGGCGCAGTGGCCCGTCATCCTCATCCTGTGCGCGCTGGCGGTCGCGGCGTGGGTCTTCGTGCTGCTCTCGGGCGTGCACGCGACCATCGCAGGCGTGATGCTCGGCCTGGTCATGTCACGTCGGCCCGCCGGGCGCGCAGGGCACCTGCTCGAGCCGTGGTCGAACGGTGTCATCCTGCCGCTGTTCGCGTTCTCCTCCGCGCTCGTGATCGTGCCGCAGGTGCGGCCGAGCGAGCTCGATCCGGCGTTCTGGGGCATCCTCATCGGGCTCCCGGTCGGCAAGCTCGTCGGCATCACCGTCGTCGGCGGGCTCGCGACCATGTTGCTCTCCCGGCGCAACGGCATCACGCCGCTCACGTGGGCCGACCTCGCAACGGTCGGCGCCCTGGGCGGCATCGGATTCACCGTGGCACTGCTGATGAACGAGCTGGCGTTCGAGGAGTTGCCCGGCGTGATCGACCAGGGGACGGTCGCAGTGCTGCTCGGCTCGGGAATCTCGATCGTGCTCTCCGCGATCGTGGTGTCACTCCGGTCGCGGCAGTACCGCCGCCGTGGCGCGGCCGGGGGCGTCGGCGGGCCGTTCGCGCATCCGCACTGAGCCCGCGCCGCACCCGGCCGGTCGTGGCCGGGTGTGGCCGCCCGGGCCGCGCCCGGCCCGCCGGCGACCCGTGCCGCCCCC
>DASUVU010000304.1:0-8457 GCA_036378815.1 Agromyces sp.
GAGACGGAGCAGGCTCGCCTCGACCTCGAGCGCGAGACCGCCGAGGCTCGTGCCGCCATCGAGGCCGAGATCTCCGAGCGCCGTGCCGCCCTCGTGCACGAACTCGAACAGGCCCGCACCGACCTCGACCGCGAACTCGACCTCGGTCGTGCCGAACTCGCCGAACAGAAGAAGCAGGCGAAGGTCGACCTCGACCGCGAGGCCGAAGCGTCGCGACTCAAGCTGCAGCACGAGCTCGACCGCATCCGTGCCAAGCACGCGGCCGACCTCGACCAGATGCGCGCCGACCTCGCGCTCGAGCAGGAGCAGGCACGTGCCGACTTCGATGCGGATGCCGAGCAGAGCCGCATCGACCTCGACAACCAGCTCACGGCGATGCGCAAGAAGACCACCCACGAGGTGAACCGCATGCGACGCGAGATCGAGAAGGCTCACCTCGACCTCGAGGCCGAGCTCGCGACCAAGCGCGACGAGGCTGAGCAGGAGCTGCTCGCGGCCCATCAGGAGGCAGTCGCCGCGACGCAGAAGCTCCTCGACGACGCCAACGCCGAACTCGCCGACGCGATGGCCCGCACGGCCGAGAGCCGGGCCGAGGCCGAGCGGCTCGAGACGCGGGTCCGCTCCGAGATCGCCGAGGTGCGCGACAAGGCCGACGAGGAGGCGCGCGAGCGCATCGCGGCGGCACACGATCAGGCTCGCAGGCTGATCGCCGACGCCGAGGAGCGCACCCGTGCGCTCGTGGCCGATGCCGAAGACCGACTCTCGCAGATCCAGATCGAGCGCGACGCCGTGGCGGGGTACTTCGAGAGCCTTCGGGGAGTCCTCACGCAGGCCGAGCAGATGGCCGCGGACTCCCGCCGTCGCTAGGGCGGTGGTGCGAGCAGGTCGATGAAGATCCAGAACGCGTTCCGCATCGGACTGGTCGGAACACTCGGGGTCGGACTCGGCCTGCTCATCCTCACCTCCATCGCGACGCTGTCGACCATCATCACCTACATCGGCGCGGCACTCTTCCTGGCCCTCGGCCTCGATCCTGCGATCAGCTGGCTCGAGCGCCGGGGGCTTCCGCGTTGGGCGGCGATCATCATCGTCATGACGGGCGTCGGACTGGTCGTCGCCGGGCTGGTGCTCGCGGTGGTCCCCATCGTCGTCGACCAGGTCAGCCAACTGGTCGAGGAGATCCCGCTCATCGTCGAGCGCGTGAGTTCACAGGAGTGGATCGAGTCCCTCGAGGAGCAGTTCCCGCAGTTCCAGGTCCAGGAGATCAGCAAGCAGATCCAGAACGGCCTGACCGACTTCTTCACGAATCCCGAGCGGCTCTCCGAGCTCGCCGGCGGAGTGCTCCAGGTCGCCATCGCGATCGGCGCGGGGCTCTTCGCAGTGCTGATCGTCTTCATCCTCACGCTCTACTTCGCGGCGTCGTTGAACAGCATGAAGCGAGCGACCTACCAGCTCGTCGCCGCCTCGAAGCGGGCCCGGTTCGCCGACCTCACCGAGCAGATCACCCAATCGGTCGGCCGCTACGTGCTCGGCCAGGCGGGGCTCGCGGCCATCAACGGCATCGCGAGCTTCATCTTCCTGTCGATCATCAAGGCACCGTTCCCGGCCGTCCTCGCGTTCCTCGCCTTCCTCTTCTCGCTCGTGCCGCTGGTCGGCACGCTCACGGGGTCGATCATCATCGTGCTCGTGTGCCTCATCCCGGGCATCGGCTCACCGCTCACGGCGCTCGTGGCCGCGATCTACTACCTCGTCTACATGCAGGTCGAGGCCTACGTGCTGAGCCCGCGCATCATGAACCGCGCCGTGAAGGTTCCCGGTGCCCTTGTGGTCATCGCAGCGCTCGCAGGCGGATCACTCCTCGGCATCCTCGGGGCGCTCGTCGCCATCCCGGTCGCGGCGTCGATCCTGTTGATCATCAAGCAGGTCGTGATCCCGCGACAGAACGAGCGCTGACCTCGGATGATCGGTCCGCCTCGTCGGGCGGCGGGAACCCGGTGGCCCCAACCACGCCCTGAGGGTCAGGCCGATGTCGGCGGCCAGGTCGTGGGCAGCGGCAGCGCGGAGGGGTTCACCGCCGCGACGATCTCCTCGAGCACGCGCCGGGTCTGAGCCTCGCCGACCCACAGGTGCTTGCCGCCCGCGACATCGATGCGGCGCAGCCGGGGCAGCACCGCGAAGCGCTCTGCCGCGGCGTCGGGCTTCAGGAAGTCGTCGTGCTCGGGAATCAGCGCGACGATCGGGGCATGCGACGCGTTCCATCGCCGCAGCTCCTCCTCACTCGTGCGATGCAGGGGCGGCGAGAGCAGAACCGCCCCGGCGATGCCGTGCTCGAGCCCGTACTTCAACGCAAGCTCGGTGCCGAACGACCAGCCCACCAGCCACGGGTTCGGAAGCTCGCGTTGCGCGACGAAGTCCATCGCGGCCGCGACATCCGCCCGCTCTGCAATGCCCTCACCGAATTCGCCGTCGCTCGTGCCACGCGGCGACGTCGTTCCTCGTGTGTTGAACCGCAGGACGGCGAGGTCGGCGAGCGCAGGCAACCGCGCAGCGGCCTTGCGCAGGATGTGCGAGTCCATGAAGCCGCCTGCGGTCGGCAGGGGGTGGAGCGTGACGAGGGTTGCGACGGGAGGCCTGTCGATCGGAGTCGCGAGTTCGCCGACGAGCGTCAAGCCATCGGCGGTGCGCAGTTCGATCTCTTCGCGTACGGCCGGCAGCTCGACACCGGCACGTATCTCGAGTGGGACGTCGTCGTTCACCGGGCTCCGATCCTCCAGCAGTGCGTGTGCCAGTGTCTCCGGGCAGCGAGGTCGGCGGCGTCGCCGAGCACTCCGTCGGCCCGCCAGGTGACGAGGTGCGCGACCCCGGTCGGCACGTCGAGGCCGCACCCGGGGCAGACGTACGCCTTCACCGCCTGCGCCTCGGAGACGGGTTGGACGTTCCACTCGCGACCGTCGCGCAGCTCGGTGCGACGCCATCCGGTGGTAAGGCGATCGACGTCGAGGTCGGGATGCGGCTCTCGAGCCCGGGCAGCGCGTCCACGTGATCGGTTCGAGCGCACCATGCCCCCAATTCTAGGCGGCGAGCGTCATCCGCTCGCGCCCGGCCGACTCTCGAGGGACTCGACGGGCTCAGTACCAGCCGTACTCCTGCGAGTGCGCCCACGCGCCGCAGGGGGCGTCGTACCGCCCTTGGATGTACCCGAGACCCCACTCGATCTGCGTTGCCGGATTGGTCTCCCAGTCGGCACCGGCACTCGCCATCTTGGAACCCGGGAGCGACTGCGGAATGCCATAGGCGCCGCTCGAGGCGTTGTAGGCGTTCACCCGCCAGCCCGACTCCTTGTTCCAGAGGGCGACGAGGCAGTCGAACTCGCTCGACGACCAGCCACGTGCCGCTACGGCGCCCGCGGCGTACGCCTGGGCCGACCCGGGGTCGGGCGTGACCGCGGGTGGCGCCCACCCGCTCGCCTGCGACGTCGATGCGGGGGCGAGCTTCGGCTCGGGCTTCTTCTCGACGACGTAGCCCTCTCGGCGCACGTCGATCGTGTAGTCGCCGTCGACATCGAGTGCCTGCACCTGGGCACCGGCGAACCGATCACGATCGACCGCGAGGTCACTCGACGCGGTCGCGCCCGAGAACGGATCGACGAGGTTCACGGCCAGGAAGCTCACGGACGCGGCGAACGCGAACACCACCGTCGCGGCCTGCTTGAATCGCCCGGCCCGGTGGGCGGTGACTGTACGCGGCTTCACCGACCCGATGGTCTGCTCGACGTCCGCATGCCTGCCCACAATTCGTCGAGTGTATCGGAACCGTGAGCCCGGGGTGGAACCGCGACTCACCGTACGGCGAGCATCACGTCGACGACCGCGTCGAGCACGAGATCCACCTGCGATTCGCGGTATCCGCCACGCTGCGTGGTGAACACGACCGTGCGAACGTCGTCGATGGAGATCGGCCATCCGTCGCGGAAGTACCGGGTGAGCTTGTCCGCGAATCGATCGACCTCGCGCACGCGGTATCCGATGGCCAACGGGCTCACCCGGTCGAACCGCTCGCCCTCGGGCCGAGCCAGGCGATTGGAGACGACCTGGGCCGTCGTGCGCGCCTCGCTGAGCCATGCCTCAGTACCGTGCAGGCGCGCCGCGACCTGGCGTTCCTCGGCCGCGAACGCATCTTCCAGCCGCTCCAGGGCCGCATCGACGTGTGCGGTCGAATACCCGCCCTTCTGCATGGCGAACGCCGTGCGACGGATCGCCTCCGAGGTCAGCCGTGTCTCTCCGGGACGGGCCGTTCCGTCGTATGCGCGTCGCGCGAGCTGGAGGAACTCCTCCACCTGGGCGACGTTGTATCCGAGTTGAGGCTTTCGGGCGCGAGGGAAGGTCGAGTCCACCGCTCCATTATCCCGGACCGTCACCGGATGTCCGGGACGCTCACCCGAAGACTCGGAACGCCGCGAACGCGACGGCGGCCGAGGGCAGGATCGAGTCGAGCCGATCCAGGAATCCGCCGTGGCCGGGCAGCCACGAGCTCATGTCCTTGATACCCAGGTCGCGCTTGATCAGCGACTCGGCCAGGTCGCCGAGCGTGGCCGTGAGGAAGATGGCGGCGCCGAAGATCAACCCGAACCACCAGGTGTTGCCGAGCATCAGGATCGACAGCAGCACACCCGCCACGATGCTGGCGGCCGCTCCCCCCGCGAAACCCTCCCACGTCTTCTTCGGGCTGATGACGGGCGCCATCGGATGCTTCCCGAATGCCAGCCCGAAGCCATAGGCACCGACGTCGGCGGCCACCGCGATGATGATGAATGCGAGCGTCCACCACTGGCCGCCCTCGGCCGCCGTCAGCACGACGGCGAAGGTGGCGAGCAACGTGACATATGCCTGCACGAACGCGCCCGCGGCGAGGTCGCGCACGAGACTCGGCCCCGAGCGCCGGCGTGCCGGGACGGCCTGCTCGATGAGCCGCCACGCGCTGACCACCAGGATGCCGCCCAGCACCGCGAGCAGCTGTCCGCCGGCCCCGCCGTAATACGCGATGGGCACCGCGAGCACCGCGACCGCCACCGTCGGGATCGAGGGGACGAAGAAGTCGCCCTTTCGCAGCGCCTGCGTGAGCTCGTAGCTCGCGAAACCGGCCAGCACGATCACGAAGAGCATGAAGAGCTCTTTGATCACCAACAGGCTCAGCAGCAGCACGCCACCGAACGCCAGCCCGATGAGGATGGCGAGGATCAGGTTGCGCCCCGTGCGCGCCTTGATCTTCTCCTGGGCCTGATCGAACTGCGCTTTCGACGCTTCGAACTGCCGTTCGAGGTCGGCCTTGCGGGCGTGGACCTGCGCGAGGAACTCATCGCGCGACGAGCGGTCGTTCGCCCCGGCGTCCGACTGGTCCTGCTTGGGGACGCCCGACATGTTATGCCCCTACACCTCGAGGAGTTCCGCTTCCTTGCGCTTCAGCGCATCGTCGATCGAATCGACGTTGGACTTCGTGATGTGCTCGAGCTCCTTCTCGGCGCGAGCCACCTCGTCGTCGCCCACCTCGCCCTTGAGTCCGTCGAGGTCGTCCTTCGCCTTGCGCCGGATGTTGCGCACGGAGACGCGTGCATCCTCGGCCTTGGAGCGCACGATCTTGACGAACTCCTTGCGCCGCTCCTCGGTGAGCTCGGGCAGGGTGACGCGGATGATGTTGCCGTCATTGCTGGGATTCGCGCCGAGGTTGGGCGTGTCTCGGATCGCCTGCTCGATGTCCTTCAGCGCGCTCTTGTCGTACGGAGTGACGAGGAGGGTGCGGGCCTCGGGGTTCTGCAGCGACGCGAGCTGTGCGAGCGGCGTCGGGGTGCCGTAGTAGCTGACCATGATCTTCTGGAAGAGCTGCGGGTTCGCGCGACCGGTGCGCACGGATGCGAAATCGTCTTTGGCGACCTCGACCGCCTTGCGCATTCGCGTGGTGGCATCGGACAGTACATCCGCGATCACGGGGACTCCTTCTGGTTCGCTGCTCGGGACAGTCTATCGAGTGGAAGCGGGAACGCCGTTGCTCACGATCGTGCCCAGCTCGGCGCCGAGGATCGCCGCGGTGACGTTGCCCTCCGGCTCCATGCCGAACACCTGCATGGGCATGCCGTTGTCCATGCAGAGGCTGAACGCGGTGGAGTCGACCACCTTGAGGCCACGCTGCAGCGCCTCCTGGTAGCTGATCCGGTCGATCTTGAACGCGTCGGGATTCGTGCGCGGGTCGTCGGAGTAGACGCCGTCGACGCCGTTCTTCGCGACGAGCACCACGTCGGCATCGATCTCGAGCGCGCGCTGGGCGGCGACCGTGTCGGTGGAGAAGTACGGGAGACCGGCGCCGGCACCGAAGATCACCACGCGGCCCTTCTCGAGGTGGCGCTCGGCGCGGCGCGGAATGTAGGGCTCTGCGACCTGCGTCATGGAGATCGCGGACTGGACTCGCGTCTCGGCGCCGGCCTGCTCGAGGAAGTCCTGCAGCGCGAGCGAGTTCATGACCGTGCCGAGCATGCCCATGTAGTCGGCACGCCCGCGGTCCATGCCGCGCTGCGACAGCTCGGCACCGCGGAAGAAGTTGCCGCCGCCGACCACGATCGCGACCTCCACGTCGCGGGCGGCATCCGCGATCTCACGTGCGAGCGCGCTGACCACATCGGGGTTGACCCCCAGGGCTCCGCCGCCGAACGCCTCGCCCGACAGCTTCAGCATGACCCTTCGCCTGTGTTGTGTCATCCTCGACCGTCCCTTCGTCCCCGTGTCAAAACTAGTGGTTCACCGACTCCGACGCAGTGCCGGTCCGGATGTCGCGGGGTGCCGCCTCGGCTCGAGTGGCCCGCTGAGGCATCCGTGCATGGAAAAGGGAGTCCGGACCGCCGATGCGATCCGGACTCCCCTGCGACACTTACGCGCCGACCTTGAAGCGAGCGAAGTCGCTCACCGTGACGCCGGCGTCGCTCAGCACCTTGCCGACCGAGACCTTGTCGTCCTTCGCGTACGGCTGCTCGAGCAGTGCGACCTGCTTGAAGTAGGCGCCGAGACGACCCTCGATGATCTTCGGAAGAGCGGCTTCGGGCTTGCCCTCCTCGCGGGTGATCTGCTCGACGATCGCGCGCTCCTTCTCGACCGCTTCGGCCGGAACGTCCTCGCGGGCGAGGTACTCGGGGTTCGCGAATGAGATGTGCTGCGCCACCGAACGAGCGGTCTCGCCGTCGGTACCGGAGTAGCCGAGCACGACGCCGACCTGGGGCGGCAGGTCCTTCGACGTCTTGTGCAGGTAGATCGAGAACTGCTCGCCCTTGACGAGACGGATGCGTCGGAGCTCGACCTTCTCGCCGAGGATCGCTGCCTCCTCGTTGATCACGTCGGCGACGGTCTTGCCCTCGGCGGGCGCCGCGAGCGCGGACTCGACCGAGTCGGCACGCGCCGCCGCGGTCGCCGCGAGCACACGGTCGGCGAGGGCGACGAACTTGTCGCCCTTGGCGACGAAGTCGGTCTCGCAGGCGAGTTCGATGAGGGTCGCGGTGCCGTCGCCGTTGTCGACGGCGGCGACGAGGCCCTCGGCGGTGGAACGGTCGGCGCGCTTGGCGTTGCCCTTCGCACCCTTCAGGCGGAGGAGCTCGACCGCCTTGTCCATGTCGCCGTCAGCCTCGACGAGGGCGTTCTTCGTGTCGACCATGCCGGTGCCGAGGCGCTCGCGCAGGGTCTTGACGTCTTCGAGAGTGAAGTTGGCCATAGTGGGAAGTCTCCTGGACTCGTGGTCGTAGGTGGAGTGGACTTACTCGGACTCGGGAACGGCGGCCTCGGCTTCGGCTTCGGCTTCGGCGGGAGTCTCCGCCGCAGCGGCCTCGGCTTCGGCTTCGGCTTCGGCGGGAGTCTCCGCCGCAGCAGCCTCGGCGGGGGTCTCCGCCGCAGCAGCAGCCTCGGCGTCGGCCTCGGACTCGGTGGCGGCCTCGGCCGTGGCATCCGCCGACACGGCGTCGATGACCTCGGCGACTTCTTCGGTCTCGGCCGTGGCCTCGTCGACCTTCGCGGTCTCGGGCGACGACTGCTCGGGGGTCTGCGCCTGGAGGAGCTCCTGCTCCCACTCGGCGAGCGGCTCGACGGCGGAGACGTTGCCCTCGGCCTCGGGCTTCTGGTGGCGCTCGATCAGGCCCTCCGCGGCGGCGTCGGCGACGATGCGGGTGAGCAGGCTCACCGAGCGGATGGCGTCGTCGTTACCCGGGATGGGGTACTGCACCTCGTCGGGGTCGCAGTTGGTGTCGAGGATGCCGATCACGGGGATGCCGAGCTTCTTCGCCTCGTCGATCGCGAGGTGCTCCTTCTTGGTGTCGACCACCCAGAGCGCCGACGGCGTCTTCGACAGGTTGCGGATGCCGCCGAGCGACTTGTGCAGCTTGTCGAGCTCGCGCTTCTTGATGAGCAGCTCCTTCTTGGTGAAGCCGCT
>DASUVU010000305.1:0-2185 GCA_036378815.1 Agromyces sp.
CACCATCGCGCCGTCGACCGTGAACCTCGCCCGCGGCGAGGCGGCCAAGCGCATCATCGGCCACGCGCCGTCGGGCTTCCACAAGGTGTTCTTCACGAACGGCGGGGCCGACGCGAACGAGAACGCGATCCGGATGGCGCGACTGCACACCGGCCGCGACAAGATCCTCTCGACCTACCGCTCGTACCACGGCAACACCGGCGCCGCGATCGTCTCCACGGGCGACTGGCGCCGCATCCCCAACGAGTTCGCCCGCGGCCACGTGCACTTCTTCGGCCCGTACCTCTACCGTTCCGAGTTCTGGGCGACGACGCCCGAGGAGGAGTCGGAGCGCGCGCTGCACCACCTGCGTCGGGTGATCGAGGCCGAGGGGCCGTCGTCGATCGCGGCGATCCTGCTCGAGACCATCCCCGGCACGGCCGGCATCATGCTGCCGCCGCCCGGGTACCTCTCGGGCGTGCGCGAGCTGTGCGATCGGCACGGCATCCTGCTCATCCTCGACGAGGTGATGTGCGGGTTCGGGCGCAGCGGCCGCTGGTTCGCGTTCGACGGCTACGACGTGCGACCCGACCTCATCACCTTCGCGAAGGGCGTGAACTCGGGCTACGTGCCGGTCGGCGGCGTGATCATCTCCGACCCGATCGCGGCGACGTTCGACGATCGCGTCTTCCCGGGCGGGCTCACGTACTCGGGGCATCCGCTCGCGATGGCCTCGATCGTCGCCGCGCTCGACGCCATGGAGTCCGAGGGGATCGTCGAGAACGCGCGCGCCATCGGCGAGACCGAGATCGGCCCGGCGCTCGCCGAACTCGCCGAGCGCCACGAGGTCATCGGCGAGGTCCGCGGCGAGGGCGTGTTCTGGGCCGTCGAGCTCGTGGCCGACCGCGAGACCCGCGAGCCGCTGCCGGCGGCCGCGATGGGCCGCATCAAGTCCGGACTGGTGGCGCGCGGGCTGCTGCCGTTCATCCAGGACAACCGCATCCACGTGGTGCCGCCGTGCGTCGTCACGGTCGAGGACGTCGCCCAGGCGATGCCGATCTACGATGAAGTACTGAGCACCGCACTCGAAGGAGAGGGCTGACTCATGAGCCAGACACTGACCGAGAACCAGGCGTCGGCCGCCACCACGACGACCGTCGAGCACTGGATCGACGGGGCATCCGCGTCGGGTGCCTCCGATCGCACGGGGCCCGTCTACAACCCCGCACGGGGCGTCGAGACGAAGCGCGTGCGCGTCGCCTCCACCGAAGACGTCGACCTCGCCGTGCAGGCCGCGGCCCGCGCGTTCCCCGGGTGGCGCGACACCTCGATCGCGAAGCGCCAGCAGGTGATGTTCAAGTTCCGCGAGCTGCTGAACGCGCGCTCGGGCGAGCTCGCCGACATCCTCACCAGCGAGCACGGCAAGGTGACGTCGGATGCCGCGGGCGAGATCGCCCGCGGACTCGAGGTCGTCGAGCTCGCCTGCGCGATGCCCGGCTACACGAAGGGCGAGTACTCCGAGAACGTCTCGACGGGGATCGACGTCTACACGACGCGCCAGCCCGTGGGCGTGGTCGGCATCATCAGCCCGTTCAACTTCCCGGCCATGGTGCCGCTGTGGTTCTTCCCGCTCGCGATCGCGACCGGCAACACCGTGGTGCTGAAGCCGTCGGAGAAGGACCCGAGCGCGTCGGTGTGGCTGGCGAAGCTGATGCAGGAGGCCGGGCTGCCCGACGGCGTGCTCAACGTCGTCCACGGCGACAAGGTCGCGGTCGACGCGCTGCTGCACCACCCCACGGTGCGCTCGATCTCGTTCGTCGGCTCGACGCCCATCGCGCAGTACATCTACTCGACGGCCACGGCCAACGGCAAGCGCGTGCAGGCCCTCGGCGGCGCGAAGAACCACATGCTCGTGCTGCCCGACGCCGACCTCGACCTCGCCGCCGACGCCGCCGTGAACGCGGGCTTCGGCTCGGCCGGCGAGCGCTGCATGGCCATCTCGGCCGTGGTCGCGGTCGACTCCGTCGCCGACGAGCTGGTCGACAAGATCGCCGAGCGGATGGCGCGCCTCACCACCGGCGACGGCACCCGCGGCTGCGACATGGGCCCGCTCGTCACGGCCCAGCACCGCGACAAGGTGACGTCCTACCTCGACTCCGGGGCCGCACAGGGCGCCACGGTCGTGACCGACGGACGCGAGCATCCG
>DASUVU010000306.1:0-6361 GCA_036378815.1 Agromyces sp.
CCGCCCCCCGACGAGTTCGCGCAACCCACCAGTACGACCGCACCGGCCAGCAGCAATACCCCAGCGATGCGCTTCCGAGTCCCCCTCATGTTCGCAGCCTATCCCCCGCGATGGGCGCCCGAAGGTAATTCTGGTCCTCCCCCTCGCCCGCATGTCAGAGAGATCTATCCCTAAGTCTTGACTTATATAAGGTATGGCGCAAGTCTTGCTCTATGCACGCGTTCGACATCCTCGGCGATCCTGTTCGGCGCCGTCTTCTCGAGTTGCTCGCCCAGGGCGAGTCACCCGCGGGTGAACTCGGGCGCGTGATCCAGGAGGAGTTCGGCATCTCCCAGCCCGCCGTTTCGCAGCACCTCCGGGTGCTCCGCGACGCGGGGTTCGCGAGCGTGCGCCCCGAGGGCACGCGACGCGTCTACGCGCTGCAACCAGGCCCGCTTGCCGCGGCCGACGAGTGGTTCGACGCGTTCCGCCGCTTCTGGCAGCCGCACCTCGACGCGCTCGGCACCGAGCTCGCCCGGGGCCGCCGCCGGCGACGTCTCGACCAGGAGAGGACCCCGCGGCATCCGTCGATCGGGTCCGAGGACGAGCGGGTCGAGTCAGACCGACCCCCACCCGACACGACTGGCAAGCCACCCGACACACCTGACAAGGAAGAGGAGTGATACGAATGATCGACATCAACGCCCAGCTCGGCGCCGTGGATCGTGCCGTCAGCACCGAAGAGGTGGCGGGGGTGCCGTCGCGAGTGCAGACGCTCGTGCAGACCTACCCCTCGCCGATCGACGACGTCTGGAGCGCCGTGACGAGTGCCGATCGGATCGGCCGCTGGTTCCTGCCGGTCAGCGGCGACCTTCGGCTCGGTGGACGGTACCGGCTCGAGGGCAATGCGAGCGGCACGATCCAGTCGTGCGATCCGCCGCAGGCCGGAACCGCGCAGTACGACATCACCTGGGAGTTCGGCGGTGGCGTGACGTTCGTCACGGTGCGCCTGGAGTCGGTCGGATCCGACCGCACGCGCCTGGAGCTGCAGCACGTTGCGCCGGTCTCGGCCGTGCCCGACGAACTCTGGCAGCAGTTCGGGCCCGCGGGCACGGGCATCGGCTGGGACTCCGGCCTGCTCGGGCTCTCGTTGCACCTCACCGACCCCGAATCGCGTCCCGAAGACCCCGAGGCATGGACCCAGACGGACGAGGGCAAGTCCTTCATGCGACGCTCGGCCGACGAGTGGGCGATCGCGCACGCCGCCGACGGCATCGATGCAGACCTGGCCCGGGCCGCGGCCGACGCGACCTACGCCATGTACACCGGGGAGGCGCCCGGGCCGAGGTGAGCGGCGAGCCGGCGCGGTCGGCGCGGAGTGGGCCGCCTTATCTCGATCCTCGCGCGAACACGCCGCGACGCGCGGCTTCACATCCGACGCCCAGCCGCCGCCGAGGAATACGCTGGCTCGTGCAGTGCACCACGTCATCGCACGAGGAAAGGGCAGCTCATGTCTTCGCCGCAGTCCAACACCGTCTTCGCCGGATTCTCGCTGGACTCAGCGAATCTCTCGAAGTCGGCCATCAACACGGTCCGTACGACACTCGGCGTCTCGGGCGCCGTCGCGCTCATCGTCGGCATCCTGATCACGTTCTGGCCGAAGGATGCCGCGGTCGTGATCACCGTGATCCTTGCGATCTACTTCATCATCGCCGGGCTCGCGTACCTGGGCCTCGGGATCTTCTCGAAGGGCATCTCGGGCGGCGCAAGAGCGCTCGACATCATCCTCGGCCTGCTGTTCCTGATCGGAGGCGTCATCGCGCTCTTCAACCTGCAGGCCACCGTGGCGGTGCTCGCCGTGTTCCTCGGCGTCCTGATCGGCATCCTCTGGATCGTAGAGGGCGTGGTCGCACTGGTGCAGTCCAGCGACGCGCCGTCGAGGGTCTGGGCGATCGTCTTCGGCATCATCAGCATCATCGCCGGGATCGTGCTGCTGTTCTCGCCGATCTGGGGTGCCGCGGTGCTGTTCATCCTCGCGGGCATCGGCCTGATCATCCTGGGCATCATCCAGATCGTGCGGGCCTTCACGTTCGGCCGGGGCGCCAAAGCCGCGACCGCATAGGTCTCAGCCCTCGCGGGCGAACCCCGAGGTGTCACCCACGTAGCGGGTGTGGTCGGCCGGCATCGGGTCGGTGGCGGCGGCGGCGACCTCGGCGGCGAACTCCGCCACGTTGTAGAGGCGACCGGCCTCCTGCTTGCGCGCGTCGATGGCGCCGGGGTTCGCCCGCTCGAGCAGCGTCGCGGTGATGGTGCCCTCGATCATGTCGCCGGACACGACCACGAACTCGACTCCGGATGCCTCGAACTCGGGCAGCTTCGCCCGCAGCGCGTCTTCGCCGGCCCGCTTCGAGAGCGCCACCGGCTCGTACTCGGGCATCGTCGGCGTCGTGCGGATGAAGTGCGCCTGGTGGCTCGTCACGAACACGATGCGCGCGCCCTTCGCGAGGTGCGGGAGCGCCCCCTCCACGACGTTGACCTGCGCGTCGCGGTTGAGCCGCATCGCGTAGTCCTCCCCCATGCCCGCCTCCATGCCGCCCGAGGCGTTGAGCACGAGGATGTCGATGGGCCCGAACTCGGCGACGGCGCGCTCGAACATGGCGGCCACCGACGCGGCATCCGTCAGGTCGGCGCCCACGGCGATCGCACGCCCGCCGCCGGCCTCGATCTCGGCGACCACCTTGTCGGCGCGCGGCGCCTTGCTCCGGTAGTTGACGACGACGGATGCCCCGGCGGCGGCGAGGTAGCGCGCGGTGTCGGCACCGATGCCGCGCGACGAACCCGTCACGAGGGCGACGCGACCGTCGAGCGATCCGGGGGCGAGTGGGTTCGTCACGGCGGGACTCCTCGGGAGGTACGGGAACGGACCGGACGGTCCTGGGCGCAGTGCCGCCCACGAGACTATCAAGGCGCTGCGGCGTCTCGCGTGCTGCTAGTTTCATCGCGAGGCCGCGCGTGAGGAGGACCGGTTGGATGTGCTGACTCAGTACGGCTGGATCGTCTGGCTCGTCCTGATCCTGGTGTTCGCGATCATCGAGGTGTTCACGCTCGAGATGACCTTCCTCATGCTCGCCCTCGGCAGCGTGGCGGGTCTTGTCTCGGGCCTGTTCGGGATCCCGTGGTGGGCCCAGTTCGTGATCGCGGCCGTCGTGGCTCTCGCGCTCATCCTGACCCTGCGACCGCCCCTGCTCCGGATGCTCCGCCGCAGCGGTGACCCCACACGCAGCAACATCGATGCCCTGATCGGCGCCGACGCGTTCGTCGTGCGCACCGTCACGCCCGCCGGTGGGCGAATTCGTCTCCAGAGTGGAGACATCTGGACTGCACGCCTCTCCCCCGTCACCGAGCAGAACGACGTCGCGGTCGGCGAACGGGTGCTCATCACGGGCATCGACGGAGCGACGGCGGTCGTCGTCCCGACCGAGCGAAGCACCCCGAATCCGTAGCCGTCGTGCCCGGAGCACGGTGATAGGTTCGTGGAACAGACCGTCGAAGGGGCGCTCGTATGGTGGACCTGACCCAGTACCTCTGGATCGTCTGGCTCATCTTCATCTTCGTCTGCGTGATCATCGAACTCCTGACGCTCGAGTTCACCTTCCTCATGATCGCCTTCGGGTCCGTGGCGGGCCTCGGCGCCGAACTCCTCGGCTGGGAGTGGTGGGTGCAGTTCCTCGTCGCCGCGACCGTGTCGGTGCTCCTGATCCTCACGATCCGGCCGCTGCTGCTGAAGACGATGCGACGGGGTGCGGATCCGACCCCGAGCAACATCGCGGCGCTCATCGGCATGTCCGGGCGCGTCGTCGCGCCCGTGGCCGTTACGGGCGGGCTCGTCAAGCTCGCCAACGGAGAGACGTGGACCGCGCGCCGGTCACCCGAATCCCGCGAGGCCGACATCGCCACCGGAGCATCGGTCCGGGTCGTGCTCGTCGATGGCGCAACCGTCGTCGTCGTTCCCGATGAGAGCGCCGGCCCATGATGCCCCTGTCGTTCCGACCCGACATCGAACCCACCACCGAAGGAGCCTCCGCATGATCAGCATCGACGGATTCATCGCGCAGATCTTCATCATCGTGCTGCTGATCGTCGTCGGCATCTTCGTCCTGGTCGTGCTGATCCGGGCGATCCGCATCATCCCGCAGGCGTACGCCGGCGTCGTCGAGCGACTCGGCCGCTACCACAAGACCCTCTCCCCCGGCCTCAACGTGCTCGTTCCGTTCATCGACCGGGTGCGCCCACTCGTCGACATGCGCGAGACCGTCGTCTCGTTCCCACCGCAGCCCGTGATCACCGAAGACAACCTCGTCGTCTCGATCGACACGGTGGTGTATTTCCAGGTGACGGATGCCCGGGCCGCGACGTACGAGATCGCGAACTACCTCGGGGCAGTCGAACAGTTGACGACGACGACGCTCCGAAACGTCGTCGGTGGACTGAACCTCGAAGAGGCGCTCACGTCGCGCGACAACATCAACAGCCAGTTGCGTGCGGTGCTCGACGAGGCGACCGGCAAGTGGGGCATCCGTGTCTCCCGAGTCGAACTGAAGGCGATCGACCCGCCCCACTCCATCCAGGACTCGATGGAGAAGCAGATGCGCGCCGAACGCGATCGTCGCGCACTGATCCTCACCGCCGAGGGAACCAAGCAGTCTGCCATCCTCACGGCGGAGGGCCAGCGGCAGGCCGCGATCCTCGAGGCCGAGGGGTACGCCAAGTCCGCGGTGCTCCGGGCGCAGGGTGAGGCTGAGGCGATCCTCACCGTGTTCGATGCCATCCACAAGGGCGATCCCGATCCGAAGCTCCTGGGGTATCAGTACCTGCAGATGCTGCCGAAGATCGCCGAAGGCCAAGCCAACAAGCTGTGGATCGTGCCGAGCGAACTCACCGAGGCGCTCAAGGGCATCGGCCGGGCGTTCACACCGGCGGCCACCCAAGGGCCGTCGGATGCCGCGGCGGCCCCCGCCCCCGGAACGCCGGCGTCTCCAGACCGCCCCTGATCCACGTGGGCTCGACGTACCTCGATCCGCCTGGGCCGCGCGTGCTCGCGCATCGCGGACTCGCGCTCGAGGCGCCCGAGAACACGCTCCTCGCCTTCGAGAAGGCGCTCGCCGCCGGAGTCGCGTACCTCGAGACCGACGTGCACGTCACGAGCGACCGTGTCGCGGTCGTGGCGCACGATCCCTCGCTGCGACGCGTGGCCGATCGCGATGTGGAGGTTTCGCAGCTGACGATGGCCGAGCTGCGCCGGGTGGACCTCGGCCGGGGTCAGGGATTCTGCTCCCTCGAGGAGGCGCTCGACGCCTTCGGCGCCGCACGGTTCAACATCGACGTGAAGGTCGACGCCGCGACGTCACCTGCCGTCGCTGCCCTGACACGAACGCGTGCGGGGTCCCGGGTGCTGCTGACGAGCTTCTCGGACCGTCGACGCCGACGTCTCGGCGGGCTCGTCCCCGACGCGGTCACGTCGGCCGGCCGCGCCGGTGTCATCCGATCGTGGCTGGCGTCCCTCGTGGGATCGCGCCGTGCGATGATCCGCGCCCTCGCCGGGGCGGTCGCCCTGCAGGTTCCCGAGCGCGTCGGACCGGTCGCCCTCGTCACTCCTCGCTTCGTTCGAGCAGCCCACGAGGCGGGGGCCGAGGTGCACGTGTGGACGGTGAACGACCCGGCTCGCATGACGCGCCTGCTCGATCTCGGGGTCGACGGCATCGTGACCGACCGTGCCGACCTGGCGATTCCGCTCGTCGCCGCCCGAAACTGAGAATCCCCCGGTAATCGTCCAGCCGCTGGCAAGGGAATGCCCAGCTTGATCGTTTATACCTAGAGACGATCGAGAGGAGTACGCCATGGCGGACCGGAGCCTTCGGGGCATGCGTATCGGCGCCCAGAGCCTGCAGAGTGAGGACGGCGTGATCTTCGCCGAACGTGCCGACTACACATACCGCTGCGAGACGTGCGGGCGCGAGACGGTGATGACCTTCTCGACCGAGGCCGAGCTTCCCGAGACCTGGGAGTGCAAGCACTGCGGTGCCGCGGCGACGCTCCTCGTGGACTCGAAGCCCGTCGAGATCGACCGCTCAGGTGAGAAGGTCGCGCGTACCCACTGGGACATGCTGCTCGAGCGCCGCACCCGCGCCGAGCTCGAGGAACTGCTCGAGGAGCGCCTGCAGTACCTGCGTGCACGCCGCGGGCAGCAGAAGACCGCCTAGGTCGCGACCTCAGCGGGTGCGGCTTCACTGACCGTTCCCGACCGTCGTCTGGCGACGATGCCGGCCGCGAGCAGGCCGCCGAGAGACCCGATGATGATGATTCCCGGGACGCCGCTTCCGAG
>DASUVU010000307.1:0-4416 GCA_036378815.1 Agromyces sp.
TGTCGGCGAGCTCCTGGTCGGAGATCGACGCCGTGTTGTCCGCCGAGAAGTAGTACGCCCGTTCGTCGACGGCCACGGCGAGGAGATAGTCCTCCGCGCCCATGTTGTTGGCGATGGCCGTGTCGTTGGCCCAGGCATCCGCCGCCTCGGGGTTCGTGAACCGGTCGACGTATGCGACGAAGAGCTGCCGCCCGGTCGCGTCGGTCGCGCGATCGATCGCCGCCTCGACCTCGTCGGCCTGGCCGCCGAGCGCACCGACCGTATCGACGATCGGGCTCGAGCCGAACTCGACCGGATCCTCGGCCCAGGCGACCGACGGTGCACCGAGCGCGAGCAACGCGCCTGCGACGACGGCCAGAACTGCGAACCTACGACCGATCGACGCCATGCACCAGTGCCCTTCCCCATGCCCGAAACGGACGGTTCCGAGTCTATGGGCCGGGAGGAGTCGGCGTCCACGCGGTGCGGGCGCGGTCCACCGCGGCTTCACTCGACCGCGAGCGGCGCCGGCGGGGCGATGAGGTACTCGATGCCGCCGGTGGCATCATCCACGAACATGACGACCGCGGTGACCTCGTAGGTCCCCTCCGGGAGCGCCGGAAGGTCCGTCGGGAAGCTCCCGAGCGCCTCATCCGCCACCGAGCACGCGCTCGCCTCGACGACGCCCGACAGTCCGAGGGAGTCGCCCGGCGCGAGGCTGATCGGCTGCAGGTCGTCGGCGACCATCCCGTTCGTGTGCCAGCGGGTCACGCCGTCTGCGGCGACCGCGATCGCCGGCACGGGTCGTACGTCTCCGTCGACGACAGCAGCTCCTGCGTTCGTCACGGTGACCAGGACCTCGCCGCTGGCTCCGGATGCCACGGCCTCGACCGGCGCGACGGTGACGACGAGACCCGACGCCGAGGCATCCGTGGCCGGCGCCAGCTCGAGGCCGCAGGCATTGACCTTCTCGGGCGGGGCGAGCCGGGTGTCTGAGGTCGCGCCGCCGGCGGCCCCGGGTTCGGCGTCCGCCGACTCCAGCGTCTCCTGTGATGCCGGGGCATCGGCGGTCGTGACGCCGCCGCCACGGGGCTGGAGCCCGAACACGAGCCCTCCGACCACCAGCACGGCTGCCGCGGCCCCTGCGCCGCTCACGATCGCCGTGCGTCGCGCGCGACGGCGCGACCGGCTCGCCGCCAGCACGGCGTCGACGTCGAGCGGGCGCGGCGTCGCGGCATCCGCTGCTCGCTTGAGCCCATCGCCGAGGTTGCCCGGATCAGGTGCCGACATGACTGCCTCCCGTGCGCGGGGCTCGTGCACCCGCTGGGTCGATCGAGGAGGAGAGGGCGCGAAGGCCGTCGCTGAGGTAGCGCTTGACGGCGCCCGAGCTGATGCCCAGCACCCGGGCGATGCCGTCGACCGTGAGGTCGTCGTAGTAGCGCAGCACGATGCACGCCGCCTGCCGGGGCGCCAGCTCCCTGATCCGCTCGATCAGGTCGAGACGCTGGTCGGTCGCCGGCGCCGTCGAATCGACCGCGGCCGGTTCGGCGGCGAGGTGCCGCACGCGTCGCCAGGTGCCTTCCCGACGAGCGCGGTCGATCACCGCGTTCAGGATCGCCCGGCGCACGTACGCCTCGGCCCGCTGCACGCTGAGGCCCAGTCGTGGCGTGCCGAAGGTGCGCACGAGTGCGTCCTGCACCAGGTCGGCGGCGTCGTCGACGCTGCCGGTGAGCAGGTACGCGTAACGGCTCAGCGCGTCGCCGCGCTCGACGACGAGCGTCGTGGCCACCTCGTCCCACGCCCGGGTCACTCGGACTCCTCCCGACGGCGGCGAGTCCGCCGTCACCCTTCCAGACGAGCGGCGAGTCCGTTTCGTTGGGGTCGGCGGTCGGCCGCTGGCCGCCAGCGTAGTGCCCCGGGCGTATGCTGCGGCTAGGCCTGCAGAAGGCGATACCTCCGTGTCGGCGGGCGTTGGGAGGACCCGATGGCTGAAACCCCGGTCGACACCCGAGCGGCTGCGCGGCACTTCCTCGCACCGTTGGCGTTGGCGCAGTTCATCTGCAGCTTCGCGGGCTCGAACATGAACGTGATGATCAACGACATGAGCGAGGACCTCGACACGACGGTCCAGGGCATCCAGGTCGCGATCACGCTGTTCCTCCTGGTGATGGCCGCACTCATGATCCCGGCCAGCAAGCTCACCGACCTGTTCGGACGCAAGCGCCTCTTCACCCTCGGCCTCGCGGTGTACGGCGTCGGAGCGCTCATCAGCGCGATCGCGCCGAACCTCGGCGTGCTCATCCTCGGCAACTCGATCCTCGAGGGCATCGGAACCGCCCTGCTGATCCCGCCGGTGTACATCCTGACGACACTGCGCTTCCGTGACCTCCGCGAGCGGGCGCGGGCGTTCGGGATCATCAGCGCGCTCGGCGGGATGGGCGCCGCGGCCGGTCCGCTCATCGGCGGCATCATCACGACCGCGATCGACTGGCGGGCCGCGTTCGTGTTCCAGGCACTCGTGATCGTGGTCATCATCGTGCTCGCCCGCCGGGTCGAGGACCCCCTCGCACCCGATCCCACGCGGTCGTTCGATGTCGCCGGGGCGGTGCTCTCGGCGGTCGGGCTGGTGGCGCTCGTGATGGGCATCCTCGCGCTCGACGACGCGCTCCCGCTGGCCATCGCGCTCCTGGCCTTCGGCGCCGCCATGCTCGCGTGGTTCATGTTCCGTTCGGCCCGATTGGAGCGGGCGGGAAAGGAACCGCTCGTGTCGCCGTCGCTCTTCCGGAACCGCGCCTCGGACACGGCCCTGCTGACCCAGATGCTGCAGTGGATGATGCTGATGGGCGTGTCATTCGTCGTCGCGGCGTACCTGCAGGTCGTTCGCGGATACAACGCGATCGAAACCGGCATCATCTTCAGCGCCGCGACCGTCGGGCTCCTCGCGTCGTCACTCTCCGTCGGTCGGCTCGTGCGCCGGTTCGCCCAGCGCACGCTCGTCGTGGCGGGCTTCGTGCTCACCTCGGTCGGCATCGCCGCGCTGATCTTCACCGTCGCGTTGCTGCCGGGCGCGTGGGCGTTCGCGCCGGGCCTGCTCGGCATCGGCCTGGGGCTCGGCCTCATGCTCACGCCGTCGGTCAACCTCGTGCAGTCCGCATTCCCCGAGGAACAACAGGGCGAGATCTCAGGCGTCTCCCGCGCCGTGTCGAACCTCGGCTCGTCGCTCGGCACCGCGGTCGCCGGTACGATCCTCGTCGCCGGACTCGTCGATCCGTCGCGGTCGTACGCGCTCGCGATGATCGTGCTCGGGGTGCTCGGGCTGTTCGGAGTCGTGCTCGGGCTGCGATTGCCGCGCGGGGAGGAGGTGCGAGCCGCATCGTCAACGCAGTGAGTGGGCTGCGCCCTGCAGGAAGTGCCCCCGGAGGGATTCGAACCCCCGACCTACGGTACCGGAAACCGGCGCTCTATCCCCTGAGCTACGGAGGCGCACAGCTCAAGAGACTACCACTCCGACGGGCGCGCGACGGACACCGCGGGCCCCGCGGAGCCGGTCACGCCAGGCTCACGCTGGCCACGGTGTCGAGCAGCTCCTCCCGCACGCGGCCCGCGAGCAGCAGCCGGGCGCCGCGCAGCACGGGGTCCTGATCGACGCCCGTCGCGACGACCTCGGGTGACCACCGGCTGATGCGACGGATGCCGCGGCCGACCTCGCTCGCGAACGCAGCCCCGCCGAGGCTCGACGACGGGCCGGCCAGCACCAGCAGCGCCGGATCGAGGGTCGCCAGCAGGGGGAGCGCGACATGGGCGACACGTTCGGCGAGGTCGTGGAAGACGGCGTCGCGCACCGCCTCGGCGCCGGGCTCCGCAAGCGCTGCCCGGGTCGGGTGGTATCCGCCGGCGTCGAGGCCGTGGCGACGAGCGAGCTGTGCGACCGCCCGGCCGCCGACGAGGTCCTGCACGGTGCGTGCCGTCGGGTCGGTCGCGGCCGCGTCCACCGAGAGCGGCAGGAATCCGACCTCACCCGCGCCGCCGAAGCTGCCGCGGTGCAGGTCGCCGGCCACGTCGAACGAGGCGCCCACCCCGTTCCCGAGCCAGAGCAGCACGAACACGTCGGCATCCGAGCCCTCGCCGTACTCCCGCTCGGCCAGGGCCGCGAGGTTCACGTCGTTCTCGATGAGCACCGACCGGTGCAGCCCGTCCTCGAGGATGCGCCGGAGCCCGCGCGCCGGCCATCCGGGAAGGGTCTCGCTGAAGAGCTCCCCGGTCTCCCCGGGATCGACGTACCCCGGGATGCCGATGCAGACGGAGTGCACCGCGTCGGGGTCGGTGCCCGCGGCGTCGCACGCGTCGTCGATCGCGCGCGTCACCTCATCGACGGGCGAGCGTTCGGTGGGGTCGTGCGGCAGGTCGAACCGGATCACCGGTCGTTCGGCGCCGGTG
>DASUVU010000308.1:0-4761 GCA_036378815.1 Agromyces sp.
GTACGCGGCCCCACCACTCCTCCGAGCGCGAGCCGCCGGTGGAGACAGCCCTCCAGAGGTGGTAGTCACGCTCACCGCGGTATTCCTCGAGGTCGCCGACTGCCGCAGCGAACCCGACGGGCGCATCGAGCTCGGCGACGAGTTCCTCGATCTCATGCCTGCGCTCGGGGCTCGCCCGACGCCAGGCAGAATCGAGGTCACTCGGATTCGCGCCCCGCGCGCGCGCCACGTTGAGGATGAGCAATAGGGACTGCGCCGCGATGCCCGGCACGGGGCATCCGATACCTGCGATCTCGACCGATCGGCGATCGCGCCACAGGCGCTCGAACGCGGCGTGGGGTGGAAGCCGAACGCCCGGAAAGAAGCGATGGACATCGATGTAGCCCCAAACGTCGTGCAGATACGTCTGGGCGTGACCGAAGGGCGATCCCGAGAAGAACGACGTGTGCATTCGCCATCCGTGCGCGCGCAGGGCGCGATCGAGCCGCGCGAAGTGCTCGGGCCGAACGATGACGTCGACGTCCGTACCGTGCATTTCGGATGGCCGCAGCGACGGATCGACGGCCGCACCCTTGATGTGCAGCAGGTCGACGCCGATCTCATCGGCGAGGTACTGAACGGCCGCGTGCCCCAACCGCAGGCGCACCGGGAGCGGCACGCTCACCTGGGATTCGTTCACGCCCGCTGCACCTACGGTCACATCACGGGCCCGGGCAGCACGTCTTCGATCACTCGGGCCATGCGCTCCACGTGGGCGTCGCGGTTGAAGCTGCGCCCCCATGCTCGGCACGCTTCGGGGCCGAGGTCGCGGGCGCGTCGAATCGCCGCTGCGAGGTCGGTTGCAGTGGCGGATGCCGCGTGGTACCCGTTCACGCCCGGCTTCACGGTCTCCAGGTATCCGCCGAATCCGATCGTCGCGGCAGGGGTCCCCTCGAGGGCCGCCTCGATCACCGTGAGTCCGAAGTCCTCCCGACCGGCTGCCACGAGCACCGCGGCGTTTCGGTACACCCAGCACAACTCGGCATCCGTCACTCGACCAAGACCGTAGACGCCCTGACTCGGGTCGTCGAGGGATCCGGAGCCGGCGCCGATGACCACGATCGGCAGGCCCGCCTCACGCGCCGCGTCGCACGCGAGCGCCACGTTCTTGTACCCGCGATCGCGAGCGACGATCGCCGCGAACTCCGGGGGCAGCTCCCGCGCGGGTGCCTTCGGTTCGGCCGCGACGGGCTCGACCGGCGGATGCACCACCGTCGACTCCAGCCCGTAGGCGCGGCGGATGCGCTCCTGCGTCACGGTCGAGTTCGCCACGACCGCTCGCGCGCGGCCCATCACCTCGGTGTCGCCGCGGCGGAGCAGCGGAGTGCTCATCGTGAGTCCGGCGCGGCGCACCGAGTTGAGGCGCACGCGATAGTCGTCGGCCGCGTAGAGCCAGCGAGCGGGACTGTGCACGTAGACGACATGCGGGATATGGAAGCGGAATCGGTGCGCCCAGCCGCTGCTCGAGACGAGCGCCACGTCGCCACCTGACACATTCGTGCGCGCCGCGATCGACGGCAGCAGGGGAAGCATCCGGTCGACCTGGTTCGCGAGCCAGCCCGGGATGCTCGCGTTGACGTCGAGCCCGTGGAACGCGTCGAACGTCGACCCGGGGTTGTACGCGAGGGTCACGATCGTGCGCGCGTCCAGTCCCTTCACCCACTCGGCGACCACACGCTCAGCGCCACCCGCCTGCACGAGGTAATCGTGCGCGAGAACGACGCGGGGCCTGCTCGTCATGCCCGCGCCCTGTCGAGAAGGTCGCCGGCGCCGGCGTCGGTCACACCGACATCCGTGCGGTGGAAGTCGCGGTACGAGCGCGACGCGGTCGGGCCACGCTGCCCCTGATACCGGCTGGCGTACTCGGCCGAGCCGTACGGGCGCTCGCTCGACGAGGAGAGCTGGAAGAAGCACATCTGCCCGATCTTCATGCCCGGCCAGAGCTTGATCGGCAGCGTCGCGACGTTGCTGAGCTCGAGCGTGACGTGACCGGTGAAGCCGGGGTCGATGAAGCCGGCCGTCGAGTGGGTGAGCAGGCCGAGCCGGCCGAGCGAGCTCTTGCCCTCGAGCCGGGCTGCGATGTCGTCGGGCAAGGTGACGGCCTCGAAGGTCGACGCGAGCACGAACTCGTTCGGGTGGAGGATGAACGGCTCGTCGGGCCGCACCTCGATGAGGTGGGTGAGCTCGGGCTGGTCCTCCGCTGGGTCGATGAACGGGTACTTGTGGTTGTCGAACAGCCGGAAGTAGCGGTCGAGCCGCACGTCGATCGACGACGGCTGGATCATCGCCGGGTCATAGGGCTCCAGCCGGATGCGCGCGCGATCGAGCTCGGCACGGATGTCGCGGTCGGAGAGGAGCACCCAGACAGCGTAGCAACGCGGCCGCGCGCGACCCTTCTCCAGCGCCTGCGTGCGGGACAGCGCGACGGTCGAGTCGCGACGCCTGACGACGCGTATCAGGACCAGACCCTTGCTACGATGGTCACCGCTGCATCCGACGGATGCCGCGTGCCGATGTAGTTCAATGGTAGAACTTCTGCTTCCCAAGCAGACAGCGCGGGTTCGATTCCCGTCATCGGCTCCGTATGAATTCTCCCAGATCAACACCGCTTTTCACCGCACGCCTTCCGAACCCGGGAGGACCGCCACGACGCGGCCAGGTCAGCTGCAGCAGTTGACGCCTGCGGCCGAGCCCGGCTCGGTGGCACAGGAGCCGCCAGCCGCGCCATCCGCCGGAAGGCCCGACGAGCAGACTCCGGTGGCGGGCAGGGTCAGTTCGACGTTGCGGGCAGCGTCGAGGTCACCCGCGATCCACGCGGTGATCGAGCGGACCTGCTCGTAACCCGTGGCCAGGAGGAACGTCGGCGCGCGGCCGTAGCTCTTCATGCCGGCCAGGAAGAAGCCCGGCTCGGGGTGCTCGAGTTCGGCGAAGCCGTGCGGTTCGACGGTGCCGCAGGTATGCACGTTCGGGTCGATGAGCGGCGCGAGGCGCTTGGGCGCCTCGACGATGTCGTCGAGTTCGAGTCGGATCTCGCGGAGCATGTCGAGGTTCGGCCGGAAGCCGGTCGCGTTCACGACGAGGTCGGTCTCGTGCTCGACGAGGTCGTCGCCGCGGAGCCCGTACATGCGGACGCCGTCGTCGGTGCGGCCGAGGCGGACGGTCTCGAACCGGTCGACGAGCTCGATCCTGCCGGCGTGCACGAGCGCGTCGACCCGGCGCCCGATGTTCGCGCGCGCGACCAACTCGTCATCGTCCGAGGTGGTGACGCGGACCGCGCTCGCGTTGCGGATGAGCCACGTGATGCGGGTGCCCGGTTCCTGTGCGGCGAGTTCGGCGAGCGCGAGCAGCGTGTTCGCCGCGGAGTGCCCGGCACCGACGACCGTGGTGTGACGACCCGCGAACCGGGCGCGCTCACGTCCGAGCACGTCGGGCAGTGCGTGGCTGATCCGGTCGGCGACCTCTGGCAGGCCGAGCGGGTCGAGGCCCGAGGAGGCCAGCGTGTTGGGCTGCTCGTACGTGCCGGATGCGTCGATCACGGCGCGGGCCGTCGACTCCTCGATGCCGTCGGCCGAGCGTGTGCGCAGGAGGAACGGCGTCGAGGCGCGGTTGGCCGTACGGGTGCGGTCCATGCCACGACGGGTGACCGCGTCGACCGTCACCCCGGTGTGAATGCGGGAGGCGATCGGCTCGAGCGCGGCGAGCGGTTCCAGGTACTGCTCGACCAGTTCGGTGCCGGTCGGGAGCGACTCGGGCGCTGGCAGCTCCCACCCCGTGGCCTCGAGCAGCCGACGTGAAGCGGGGTCGACCAGGTGCTTCCACGGCGAGAACAGGCGGGTGTGACCCCATTGTCGGATGCTGCTCGCGATCTCGTCGCCCGCTTCGTAGATGACGAAGTCGATGCCGCGTTCGACGAGGTTGGCCGCGGCAGCGAGGCCGATCGGGCCGGCACCGATGATCGCGACGGGCAGGGTGTCGAGCCGGCGCTCGCGCAGGCTCTGGACGGTGAGATCGACGAGGGTCATGCTCGGGTCGCCTCCTAGGGCATCGATGAACTTCGATATAGAGTGTTGCGACTTCATCGATGTTTGTCAATATTCGGGTAGGATGACTCGTATGACGACCTTGCTGGCGATCGCTGAGCCGCAGGCGACCGTGTGCTGTGCACCGCTCACCCGCGAGACGATCGATGCCGAGCAGGCCGACGTCCTCGCCCGCAAGCTCAAGGCGCTGGCGGATCCGACACGGTTGCGCCTCGTCTCGATCGTTGCGGCATCCGAGGGCGAGGAAGCGTGCGTGTGCGACCTCATCGAGCCCGTCGGCCTCAGCCAACCCACCGTGTCCCACCACCTGAAGATCCTCATGGAGGCCGGCTTCCTCACGCGGAGCAAGCGCGGCACGTGGGCGTACTACAAGCTCGTCCCGGGCGCGCTCGACGAGCTCTCGCAACTGCTCGAGGTCACCTCGCAGCGGTGAGCGCTACGGGCGAACGCGGATGATCGTCTTCCCGGTGCGTCGTTCGGTCGGGTTGAGGGCGGCGACGGCATCGTCGAGGGTCGAGACGTTGCCGATGTTCGTGCGAAGCCGTCCGTCGCGGACCCGTTGGACGACCTCACCCAGTTGGGCGCGATTCGACTCGACGACGAAGTCGATCGCCAGGCCGTCGTCAGGCCGAGCCGCCGGCGGGCCGACTACGGTGACCAGTCTTCCGCCGGCTCGAACAAG